>JAOTUU010000367.1 GCA_029863705.1 Gammaproteobacteria bacterium | reverse complement strand
CGGCAACGTGCTGCTGGACGTGCCGACCATCCGCCGCTCGGACACCTGGTTCGGCGACAATACGCGGGAAGGTGAGCTTTGTTACTCAACAAAAACCAGCGCAAGGACAGAGCTGGGCGACATCCAAGCGCGGTCGCATCGAGCCGTGACGCCCGTGGAGATACGTAACGAGGGTGCCGGGATCTTGCCGATCGAGCAGCTACGTGTCCCGGTACCGGCTTTGTCCTTGTATTTCGATGACAATGATCAGCTATGGACCGATGCCGTTTGTTTTGTCCGCCAGGAAGGAGAGGACAGTGCTGCCATGACGACACCGGAGCCAAGCGCACACCTGTCCGGTAAGCGCACGCTCATCGAGAAGCCTCGTGCGCCGGTCGAAACCGGTACGATCGTGAAAGCCTTCAGTAGATTACTTAGCTAACGATGCCATGGACGCCTTAACCGAACTCTCTCTGAATCAGCAAGTATTGCTATGGATCAAGGCGATGCTGATCCTCGTTGTCGGCCTGCTTTTGGTGCGGTTAATTGCCAATACCATGTACCGCGCCGTAGATGGCTTCATGGGAATTGCTGCCGCCGTAACGCTCAAGCGGATTGTCATTTACTTGCTGTCGGCTGTCGTAGTGCTGTCGACGCTGTACCAGCTCGGATTCGATCTTGGCGTCCTCCTGGGTGCTGCCGGAATCCTGTCAGTGGCGCTGGGTTTTGCGTCGCAGACATCGGCGTCCAATCTCGTCAGCGGCTTGTTCATGGTGCTGGAGAAATCATTTGCGATTGGCGACATCATCCAGGTCGGCGGCACAACCGGTGAAGTGCTGTCGATCGATCTTCTTTCTGTCAAGGTCCGAACCTTTGACAACCTGTATGTTCGCATACCTAATGAATCGCTCATCAAGACGGAAATAAAAAACCTGAGCCGCTTCCCGATTCGTCGCTACGATATGCAGGTCGGCGTCGCATACAAAGAAGATCTCAAGAAGGTCAGTGACCTGCTGGTCGAAGTGGCAGATGCTTACGAGTTCTCTCTGGACCACCCGCGACCACTGATTATATTTCAGGGCTTCGGCGAGTCATCGATGGATATGCAATTTTCCGTCTGGGCCACAAGGGAGAATTACCTGAAGATTCGGAATGAATTGCCGGCGCGAGTGAAGGAAGCATTTGACGCTGCCGGCATCGAAATACCGTTTCCGCACCGTACGCTTTATACGGGTTCCGAAACGACACCCTTTCCAATACGCACTGAATAGCCAGGGATTAAATGGCCGAATTTCAAATTCGAAAAGATGAGTTCACGAAATATCGCGTGGTTGATGCAGCGTCAACGGAAACGTCGTCCGAACTGGCTGACGGTGTAATACGCGTCAAGATCGAGCGCTTCGCGTTTACGGCCAACAACGTCACGTACGCGGTGACTGGTGACCGGCTCGGCTACTGGCATTTTTTTCCGCCCGGTGGAGAGGACACGGATGGCTGGGGCATGATGCCGGTCTGGGGTTTTGCCGAGGTGGTCGAATCAAGAGCCAGCGAGGTACCGGTTGGGGATCGCCTGTTCGGGTATTTCCCGCCGGCCAATTATCTCGATCTGACGCCGACACGCGTTACGGATCAACGCATCATCGACGGCGCCGTGCACCGTGCCAAACTTCCGCCTGCGTATAACAGCTACAGTCGGGTCAACGCCGAATCAGGCTACGACCGTGCCATGGACAACCTGCGCATGCTGCTCTGGCCGCTGCACATTACTTCGTTCTGTCTGTGGGACGCGCTGCAGGACAAAGACTGGTACGAGGCCAAGCAGGTTGTCATCGTGAGCGCCTCGAGCAAGACCAGTATCGGCCTGGCGTATGCTCTGGACGACGATGCCGCGGCGCCAGCCGCGATCGCGGTTACGTCGGAGCGCAACCTCGATTTTGTGAAAAAACTCAAGGTGTACGAGCAAAGTGTGACGTACCAGGCGCTGAGTGAGATCGATGCAACGATCCCCACTGTCATCGTCGATATGTCCGGCAACCGTGAGATCCTGGGGCGCCTGCATGCGCATCTCGGCGACAACATGAAGCGTTGTATCAATGTCGGGCTGACGCACTGGGACGACAACAAAGCCGGAGACGGGCTGATCGCAGAGCGCAGCGAGATCTTCTTTGCGCCTTCGCATATCCAGCAACGGTTGCAGGACTGGGGTCCCGACGGTTTCGCCAAGAAAACCGCGACCTTCATGCATCAGACAGCGGCAAAGAGCAGCAGCTGGCTGCAACTCCGCAAAATCGACGGGCTCACGGGCCTGGCCGACGTTTATGAAGAGGTTTGCGCGGGCCGTATTCCAGCCGACCAGGGACTCATCATCGAGCTTTAGACAAAGATCAAGGCATACCCCGAATCCACGTAGGTATGAGTCCCAATTTGTGATTGCCTGCATCACCCCAACATCCATATCATGAGTGGCAGGGTGACACTTCAGTGGTTCAGGATCGGCGCCATCACCTTGTTCGTGATCGTTGCGGTAGCGCATTTGGTTGCGTCCTGCGATGGCGTATTGTGGATCGGCGAGCCTCTCGGGAACCAGTCGCCTGCCGGAATTTACAACGGCTTCGTCAGATCGACAGTCACCATGCCTGCGCCTGATCGCCTCGTGACTGGAGTCATCAGCGAGGACTCGCAGGTGCATTTTCTGATTCAGGGCTTCGTTTCCCAGTACGGTGGGGTTGTGTC
>JAOTUU010000059.1 GCA_029863705.1 Gammaproteobacteria bacterium | reverse complement strand
GCGTTTGTCCCAGTGCTTGGAGCGGTCGAACTGACCAGTATTGTAGGGATCGATGCCTTCCGCTTCTTCGGTGTCGATCATCGAATCATCAATGATCTTGAGCGTTTCGTGTGTCCCGGTGTCCTCTCGGACGTACTTGTTGCGAATAAGTACATTCTTGCCAGGCCCATTGTCCTCGATCCGCCCAGCAATATGCGGATCCAGATCAACAAACTCGGGCTGACGTCTTGGCACGGCCTGCTTCGGCGTGGATCGCTTCGGCGTGGATCGCTTCGGCTGGATATTAAGGCTACCGGTTTGGCGCAGTTGTGCCGCTTGAACCAGATTCGGGCGCTTTGGTTCTTTCCTGAACGGTATCTTGGATGTAATCCATTTGGTGAGACGATTGGTCATCGGTGTTCTTGCGTCTATTGCCTGTAAGGTAGTTGGGAGGCGAGTACAAGACTCTCCTCAGGGGAGCATGCCTTATTGTTAAGATATTTTCTATCTTAAGGGGCCAATAGACTGTTGTTAAAGAGGAAAATGTGATCCGCGTCACACAATCGCCAGGTTGCGCCGAATCAGGACTTGGCGGGGGTGACACGGTGCCAGGCGAAGAATGTCAGCCGAATTAGTTGCCATGCTAAATAGGGCGACAAGACAAAAAACCACGAGACAAGATCTCCGCCCCTGATTTTCGCGCTAAGCGTGGCGAAGAAATCGCTATAACCTTGTCCACCGTACTCACCGAGCAGGTTTTGTCCGACCCAATAGATGGCAATGGGCATAAGAACAAATCCCAGGAACAGAAGGCCTGTAAATAACGCCACTTCTTTCAGAATGCGTTGTTTGTGAAGAGCTTGTCTCACGATCGATCTCTACGCTGCCGGAGCGATATCGTTGCTCACGAATTCGTAAAGATCAAGCGTTCAGCGTTTATGCCGTTTTCGGTAAACGAGAACGCCCATGTGCAGGCATGCGGCGGCAAACAAGAGATAGTGCGGCAATATCCAAAACCAGTTGCTGATATACAGCGTCGCAAGCAGCGCCCCAATACCGGCGGCGATATAGAAATAGGGGAGCGCGACATAGAGAATCCTGGGCAGCCAGATGATTCGTGACATCAACCGACCGGCGTCGCGAGTCATTTCCTGGGTGTCACTGAGATGTGTTCGTTTTCTTGCGGTATTTGTGAGCATCATGCTGCGGGTGCCGTCCTTGGGGATAAGCCGAGAGCATACGATCTACGACGGCGCACTGCCGTGATTGCTCTCACAGTCTCAAGAAATTGGCGTCGCTAGCTGTCGCGTTTGGGTCGCTCTTCGTAGTGGAAGTCGGCCGTCCCAATTGTCACGGTATCGCCGTTCGAGAGGAAATGCTCCGTTATGCGTGACGAATTGACGAACACACCATTCTTGCTGCCCCAGTCGATAATGCGTGTCTTTTCGCCATCCGTAACAATGACGGCATGGCGTCTGCTCACGTAGGACGCCCTTAACTGGATATCGTTTTGCTCGGTGCGACCAATAGTGAGGCGGTCTTTGAACAGTGGGAAACGCAATTCCTGACCGTCGACAAAACCGATGAGTACCCGGGTCACACGATCGCGTTCGCTAACGATCGGCTCATCGATGTGCTCAGAGACGCGATCATCGATTTCGTGAATAACGTTCTCGATTTCACCGATCGATTCGACCTGCTGGGTTTTCTTGGCCAATTTACCGAGAAAGTAGTTTACGGCTTCACTTTTCGTTTCGAGTTTGCTTTCCAGGTCGTCAATCGATTGACGTAACTTGCGATTTTCTCGCTCGAGATTTTCGAGTTTGCATTGGTTTGATTCTTCGGACTGGTTCAGCATCTGCTCGAGGTCATTGCGATAGCCGCGCGTTTCGACAAGGTCGGAAGCCAGTTGTTCGGTGACCAATTCATGCTGTGCGACCGTTTCTTGCGCTTCACCAAGCTCGAACCGAATTATTCGTATTTCTTCAGCATGGGCGTCTTTGATTTTTTCGATCGCCACTCGGAGCTCTGCGGTGGTGTCGGTTTCAGATTCGATGGCTTGCTCGAGTTCACCGATCTTGTGATTTGCCTTGGCCAGTTCGGCTGCGAGGTAATCATGATTGTCAACAGCGTGACTGGCAATTTCAGTACGTTCCTGCAATTTCCGTCGCAATTCGTCTGCGTGAGAGTCCGTTCGCTCTATTTGAGCACGCAGTTCACGTATGAGAATTCGGTTGCTTGCAAGTTGCCCGGCTTGTGTCTCACGGAAGGTGCGCTCGTCGCCCGCATCGACACCAACGGATTCGCTTGCGGCTTTGGCAAGGTCATCGATCGATGCTTGCAGTTTGTTGTATTCGCTTTTGTGATCCCGAATCTCCGACTCTAATGCCTTGATGGAAAGATTACGTTTCTTCAGTAATTTGTTCTTATTGGCGAGCTTCGTTCGGATCGCTTCAAGATCTGAATTTTGCCGGTTGGTTATTTCCTCGCGCGCCTTGTATTCGGTCTCGAGTCCTTTGCATTTTAGAAGCAGTTGTTCGATGTCGAACTGTAGTCGGTCAATGGTCTCCGAGCGCGCCGCTAGCTCGTACTTAAGTGCAGATATCGCCGCGCTGTCGTCGGTGTCGGCTTCTTTCTGAAAACCATGGGTCTTTGCTGCAACTTCCGATTGACTGCTGCTGGTTTCAGGTAATACTTTCTTGAGCGAAAGGGTTTCCAGTTCCGCCGTTGGGTCATCATCATTGATGACTAATTCGTTAATGTTGTTTTTATCATTAGCCATACGCGCATACTACCACGCATGCGATCGCCCACAACGACGCGTATGCGCCATTCCTCGTTACGTAAAATTGCGAAGAATGTTACTAGTCGCAGGGGACGGTACGTCCGTCCGCCCATTGGCGCAGTGCCTCAATCTGCTCGTGCATCACAACCGAGAGTGGCCTGGTCAGTTCGATTTCATCGAGTACGTGCTGTGTTTCGAGCGCTTCTTTCTTGCTGTGTGCGGCATAAAGTGCAGCGACGACGGCTTGCTCGATTTCGGCACCGGAAAAACCCCGTGTTGCCATAGCAAGCGCCTCAACGTCGAAGTTACCGAGTTCTTGGTCACGGCTGGCTAAATGAATGGCCACAATTGACGCGCGAATATTTCTGTCAGGCAGGTCGACAAAAAATATTTCGTCGAATCGTCCTTTGCGCACGAGTTCAGGCGGCAAAACTGTGATGTCATTGGCAGTTGCGACTACGAACACGTGGCTTTTCTTCTCCGCGAGCCAGGTTAGGAATGTTCCCAAAACACGTTGGGTGGTTCCGGTTTCCCCGCCACGACCGGCAATGCCTTTTTCGATTTCGTCTATCCACAAGACGCACGGCGACATGACGTCCGCAGTTGATAATGACTCTCTGAGTTTGCGCTCGGTTTCTCCGTGGTACTTGTCGTAAATCGCGCCAAAATCGAGGCGCAGAAGAGGTACACCGAAAATTCCTGCTGTCGCTTTCGCCGCCAGGCTCTTACCACAGCCTTGTATTCCCAGAAGCAGGATTCCCTTGGGCGAATCCAGGTGAGCGGCGCTGTCATCACCGCGAAAGACGGCCCGTCGCTGCGCAAGCCACTGCTTTAGACGCATGAGTCCACCGACGTCACTGAAACCTGCGGTTTCGTATTCAAACTGAAGGGCGCCGCCGCTATTCAGGAGTTCATACTTCGCCTGCATGACGCCGGGGAGATCGCTCTTGGTGATCGCACCGTCCACATAGATCGCGTTTCTGGCCAGCTGCGTTGTGTCACTGTAGGTTAGTCCCGCCAGGTTTCGGATCAGCAGTTCGTACGCTTTCGAATCAGCTTGTACACGTGAACCAGGATGCTCCCGAGCCCATTCATCGGCAACGCCCTGGATAATCTGGCGTCGCTCATCTTCACTGGGTAACACCATTTCGAAACGCGCACTGAATGATTCGAGTTCATCGGGCAGCTTTATCGTGTGACTGATGAGCACAATCTGCCGCGGTATTTCGCGGTAGCGAATGCAGATGTCCTTCAGCAAGCGAATGTGCAACGGGTTTTCGAGGAACGGGTGAAAATCCAGCAGGACGTAAATACCCGGTTTGGACACCGCCCGGATATGTTTGAGGACCTCCGTTGGTTCGGAGTTTAGTGGCTGTGGCTCCAGGGCGATATCGAGTCGCTGCAGGCCGTCGGTAACTGTCCAACGAAATAATGGTTGATAGCTGAGAGTCGCTCCGGAGATCGTGATGGATTGCAACATCTCGAGCATGCGCGCTTCTTCCCGTGATTCTATGATGACAATCGGGGTTCGCGAACGCAGAATTACTTCAAGATCGTGACGTCGGTCCATTTGGCGGTTTACGTGTTCCGGTTGGCAGGGGCGATTCTACGACAGCCGGGGAGCTTATCGATGTGCAGTGTGTCCGGTTTATCGCCAGCAAGCTGTTCAACGATGCCGATTAGCATGGCAAGGTCGACGTCTTTGTCAGCGTGCTGCAGAGCGCGAGCCACATCGTCCAGGCTTGCCACGCCATCTGTTCTCTCCTTGATTTCAACGTTCAATGCGTCGAGGAGCGTCACGGCCAATGCGGTCGTTGCGCCCGAGGACACGGGCAGGCAAAGATCTGTAGCTGAGCTGGCCCATTCGGCTGTATCGGCCCTGGCGACGGCAAAACGCTCGTCGGAGATCGTCCCGCTGCGATGGAGGATCTCCAGGCTGTAGAATTCGGCGAGCCCTTCCACGATCCAGTCAGAACCATCATCAGCGGAGAGGCGCAGAAGCAAATGCATAACTTCGTGTAACAGGGTGCTGGTTGCATTTTCGCTAATGAGTGGCCGTGACGAATGCACGAACATCGACTGCGGCGCCGATAGACCTCCGCGCCACATTGGGTCGCCTGCACTAACGATTGTGAGTCGAGCCGGCATATCCGGAAAAAGTCTGGAGACTTCGGGCAATGTCCAGCGCAACAACGCCAACGTATCCATTCGCCGTACGTTATTTTTGACCGGGCCGGCTATAGCAACACGGACACCAGCAATATTTTCGCGGCGCACTCCCAGGTCGCCCATCACGATCCAGCCGTTCGGCTGGTCAAACCGTCTTGCGGGGTTATCGATTGCGAATTGATTGTTCTCACCGTAATACTGAGTGACGACAGACCAGCCGCTGGGAATGGAAAACCTCATTTGCGTCTCACTCGTCGCGCCTTTGCGCGTTCGGGTCGATACACGCGGGATAATGTCTTCAGCACGGAACAAGCCCCACTGCGTGTCCAGCCAAGCGTCATATCCGTTTGCATTTCGTTTATGTGGCAGTGCAACCTGCCAGCTGATTGCCCCACCATTTTCGGGCGGCCGCCAGCTCACGGCATCGTCCCGGACTTCGAGCGCCCCATCGGCTTTGAAGCTGGATGTTCGCGAATCTGCTCGCATTGTCATTTCGAGGAGCAGTGAACTGGATTGATTCAGGGTTAGCGTGACTTCGACCGTCTTGTCTGCCGGGTTTGGACGAACGTCGTAGCGAATGCCATAGCTCAGCGGTCCAAGTGCGAGCGTAGATTGGGTCATTTGCTCGCCGCAGCCCACAGAGCAAGCAAGACACAGGAATATGAGCACTCGCGCCGTTTTTGCGAATGAATCGCCGTTGCTTCGAACTCTTAAACTTGAGATGCAGGTCATACGAATCCGTGGCCTCAAAATGTACTCTTGGTTGTCAAGCGCTGATACAGACTGATGTACATGATATCCCAGCCCGCCCAGATAGTTCGCCACCTTGCCCTGATTGTCGTTATAGCAGTTGCGGCCGCAGCGTGTTCGTCACAGCCGTCTGTGACCCCGGCAGCAAAAGCGGATCGGCGAGTTGTTGTCCAGCCGCGTACAGCAATCCCGATTGGTGAACGCGCCGCAGCGGTTGCTCTTGGACAGCTTGGCGCGCCGTATCGATACGGTGGCAGCTCGCCGACCGGATTCGATTGCAGTGGCCTGGTGCACTACGCCTACTCCAGCGTGGGCATGTCGGTTCCGCGCACAACAGCGGGGCTTTGGTCCGATCTTGCTCCAATTGACAATGGGAGCTTACGGATTGGTGACCTGCTTTTCTTTAGCATCGCGGGGAAGATGTCTCATGTCGGGATGTATCTTGGGAGTCGGAAGTTCGTCCACGCACCGTCGAGCGGACGTCATGTTTCAGTGGAAAGTCTCGACTCCGAATATTACAGACGGGCGTTTATTCGGGCGGGTCGCCCGAAATAGCAAACAGCTCCCTGGAGTGATGGATTTTAGGTTGTTTCTTCGTCGGTTATGAAGCTGTGCAACTGATCGGCCAATGTGCGGCACGCTTTCGCCTGGGTTCTCGCAATAAACGGAAGAGGGATGACCAGCGCCGGCATAAATGATTTGCCGCTCACATCTGTTGATACGGTTCCAGCCGACTCGAGACCATCCAGGTCCCAAACTGACGCATCGTAATCTGCGTCCTTTTGCCACCACGCGAAACCAAAGCATCCGCCGCCGCCGGGACCAGCCGCGCAGGACATGCTGCCGCCGCCAGCGACTTTCTCGGTATCTCCGGCGAGCCACACAATATAACGAATGTTCTGCTCCGAAATCTTTTCGGCGACACCAGGCCGGGTCATCAGTTTAGCCAGGTTCTTGGTTTCTGCCGGGGCCGTTCGAGGCTCGAACCACGGAAACAGCAAGTCTACGAATTCTTTTCTCGGAATTACGCGGAGGCCTTCGCGGCCTTGCGCCATCGCATCTTCCACGCATTGGATATATTTCGCTTCGGTTTCATTTCCAAGGTGATAGCTCTTGCCCATGATGACAATAGCTTCGCCATCTCCAATTCCAGTGCCGCCCCTGCGAACGTCCTGAACTGTTGAAGTGGTACAGCCGCTGAAGGTAACAATCGCCATCATGCAGGCCAGCAGTTTTAATGTTTGATCAGGAGGCATCATCGGGTTGTCCCTCCAGGGCACTTGATTGCACGTCGTCTCCGTCAACGGCATCAGATGTCGGCACTGCAACGGGGATGCTGGCGGCCGGCACGGAATTACCGAGTTTGCCAATGCCGGTAACTTCGTCAAATTTAATGATCATAAGGGCCGCTGCATCGCGCATCGCCAATACGGCGGCGCGCTGCAGTGCATCTGACTTGTTCATTGCCGTTGTCTGGCTCTTGCCATACGCGCTGACTGGCCAATTGGAAACAAGCGTACCCGCCCGATCATATACCTTGAGCCGGTAACGAATCCATACGGCAAACGCGTCGGTATTGCTTTGTTCCGGGGTCGAAAACTCGAAAGCGTCTATGCTGGGCTCAACCAGAGCATCTATGTCCATCAATTCCGGGTCATCCGTTGCAGCAACGACTGTTACCCGATCGAACATATGGCCGAACAATTGCTTGAAAAGTGCGGCGTTGGAGCTACCGAGATCAATCGTCCATTCTTCGCGACCGAAGACGCTTTCCTCGTGCACAAAATGCTCAAAATTCGCCGGCATTCGCAAACCTACGGAAATCGGGATCTTGTTGGTGAGCGGAGACGGAATCGTTGGCGTGACCAACTTGACGCTAGACGCGCAGCCGGAAATCAGCACCGCAAGCAACAGCGCCATTAATGGAGAGCATTTCACTGTATTCAAATAGACGCGTCCGGTGACAATTATCGGTTGTGCGATCCCTATATCAGAGCGCGCTTTAGCAACAGAGTTCCGCTAACAGGCGGTTAAATACGATTCCTGACACTTTAGTGCGGCATGCCATCAGAATCAATGCGTGCGATAGCTTCAAGAACGTGGCATACGCAGGTATAAAGGTTTTTCACTAACAGCCAACATGAACGAAGTTTTTCACAGCGATGCCGCGACCAAAAATTCTTGTATTTCAGCATGTTCCGTACGAGCCACTGGGCACTCTGGACCCGCTGCTCAAGGAATCCGGGTTTCGGATCCGTTATGTCAATTTTGGCCGCAATCCTGATCATCGGCCGATACTCGACAAATACGCGGCGCTTATCGTGCTGGGTGGCCCCATGAGTTCCGAGCAAATCGACACGTATCCGAACCTGGTAACTGAAGTTGAAATTATCCGTGAAGCCGTCGACAGGGACATGTCGGTTCTCGGCATATGCCTTGGGGCGCAGTTATTGGCTAAAGCGCTTGGTGGTGTGGTTCAGCGCAATCCGTTGCGGGAGATCGGCTGGCATGACGTCGACCTGACGCCGGCGGGCGAAGCTGACCCCGTCTTGTCGACATTCGCGCGATGCCAGCGCGTTTTCCAGTGGCATGAGGACGGTATGAGTCTGCCACCCGGTGCGGTGCACCTTGCCAGCTCCCCGGCAAGCAATATCCAGGCATTTCGGCATGGCGAGCACGCATATGGACTGCAGTTTCACCTTGAGGTCGACAGCTCATTAATTGAGCGCTGGCTATCGGTGCCTGAGAACCGGGCCACGCTGCAAGATGAAGCGGGTCGAACAGATCCCGATGAGATTCGGGCAAAGACACCACGGTCGATCGACGCGCTGCAGTCACTGAGCAGAGCGACCTTTTTACGGTGGATTGATCGATTCGAGCTGGCACCACGCCGTCGCCCGCTGCCATCTCGGTAGCTATTTGTTGGCTGTGCCTCTCAGAATCCGTGCCACTCCAGCGGCGCTTCCTGCATCAACGCGACTTGCTCGCGCAGGGCGAGTACGTGATCGTCCCAATAGCGGCGCGAATCGAACCAGGGGAAAGCAATCTTGAATGCCGGATCTTCCCATCGTCGTGCTATCCACGCCGAGTAATGCATGATGCGCAAGCTTCTGAGGGCCTCGACAAGGTGCAATTCACGCGCGTTAAACTGCCGGAATTCCTGATACCCCTCGAGCAGTGCATGTATTTGCGGCGTTTGTTCAACCTGGTCACCCGACAAGAACATCCAAAGATCCTGCACAGACGGTCCTCGCCGCGTGTCGTCAAAATCGACAATGTGAAGTTGCTCGCCAGCAACCAGGACATTTCCAGGATGAAAGTCAGCGTGAAGCCGAAATTGACTGAATGGCTCGGCCATATCGAAACAGTCTTCTACGCCAGCAAGAACCAACTCAGCAACGCTCTCGTATGCGGGGTGTAACTCCGCTGGTACGAAATCATTATCGAGCAGGAAGTTGCAGGACGAGATGCCATAACTCTCGATGTCGATCGTTGGCCGATCGGAAAACTCGGCCGTTTCACCTATAAGATGAATCCGCGCGACGAGTCGTCCTAATTGCTGCAACAGGTCGAGATTGTCGAGATCGGGCGATCGACCGCCATGGCATGGGTACACCGCCAGTCGAAATGGCCCGGAGAAATGAAGGGTCTGCCCGCCGATCGACAATGGCGCGACGACAGGTATCTCAGCGTCGGCCAGCTCCTGGGTGAAGCTGTGTTCTTCGACAATGGCGGCGTCGCTCCAGCGATCTGGCCGATAGAACTTCACAACGACCGGCGCGCTGTCTTCGATCCCAATTTGGTAAACCCGATTCTCGTAACTGTTGAGCGCGAGAAATCGACCGTCGCAGCGGTAGTCGAGCTCCTCAAGCGTGTCGAGAATCTGCTCCGGCTGCAATGCTGCATAAGCCAGCGTCGCACTGTCTGGGGTTTTCGCCATGGGTCTCGTGTATTAGTATCCGCCGCCATGACGATTACATCACGAAACCTGTTGTTCGGTGCTATTGCGTTTTTGCTGGTCGCATGCGGCAACAATGAACCGCCTTTGGATACTGCCGCTTATGAGGCGGACATCATGGAATGGCGGGAAGGACGATTCTCCAGCCTGATGGCACCCGATGGCTACCTGACTCTTGTCGGCTTGTATTGGCTGGAGAAGGATAGCGTTCGCATTGGTTCAGCCGCCGACAATGACTTTCAGTTCCCGGGAAATGCCGCTGAGCATATTGGCCTCGTACAGATCACAGAATCGGGTTTGAAGCTAACGGTTGAGCCCGGCGTAGATGTGCGCAACGACGATGTCCCGGTTCAGTCAATTCTGATGCGTGCTGATACAAGCGCTGATCCCGTGCTGCTAACCCACGGGTCGTTGGCATGGATGGCCATCGAGCGTGATGGCAAATACGCAATTCGCTTGCGAGACTACGAAAGCCCTGCACTCGAGACGTTTCAAGCGCCGGACTACTTTCCGATTGACCCCGATTTGCGGGTGAGCGGAACATTGCGCGCATTTGATGAACCAAAAATCATGAACGTGGACACCGTCATCGAAGGACTGGGCTATCGGCCGGAATCTCCTGGAAAAATCGCGTTCGACATTGACGGCGAGACCTTCGAGCTGGAGGCCTACGAATCAGGCGATTCGCTGTTCTTCGTTTTTGGTGACAAGACCAGCGGCCGGGAAACGTATCCGGCGGGACGTTTTCTCTACTCCAGCCAGCCGGACGAGGACGGAAAAACGGTCCTTGATTTCAACAAGGCCTATAGCCCGCCTTGTGCGTTCAATTCGTTCGCAACCTGCCCGGTTGCCTCGCCTCGAAACCGCTTACCGGTTCGAATTGAGGCTGGTGAGAAATTCGATCCTACGCTTTATGAGGCCCTTGAACATTAAGGTCTTTGAGTAGCATCGCTACCTCTTTTTCACCGTCATCATGGGTAAGCGACCCGACTTGCCTGAACCCCAGCTTTTCGTGGAAACGCATTGAGGTTTCGTTTGGCGGCTTGATGTTGACTTCGCAGGTCATAATGCCTACTGATCCCGGAACAGACCTGGCGAAATCGTCATACAGCCTGGAAGCCAGGCCGTAACGGCGGGCGAATTCCGCGACCGCTATTCGATCGACGTACGCAAAATCGTCGTAACGATCACAAAACCAGCGGTAGTTGAGACTTTCGTAAGCAGTGCCAGGTCGCATGCCTATCAGGTAGGCCGCTAGCTGCTTATCAACAGTCGCTTTGCGGAAATAGGCCGCATTCGCTGCGAACCACTTCATTTTGTCCAGATCAACACTGCCAACATGAGGCACTTCGGTCTGATTCAGGGTCAGCACGGCTTCGAGATCGGAAGCCTCAACATCACAGATTTCCCAGTCCATGCCCGAAGTGTAGGTGGGCGGCGACGCGGGTGCAAAGCGGGCTCGCGTCACAAATCTGAACTATCACCGACGAATATGTTCAATATCAGCGTGAATGAGATTCGCAATTCGCGGTCATTATTTTGTATACTGCGAACACGACGGCAATCGATTCAATCGATGGACAATAATCAGACCGTCAGCATTCGCTACTTTACTCGCCTTGCCTCGGAAACCAGGGTTCCATGTCGGAATCTTGTGGCAAATTATTGCTTAGGAAGCTGTTCTCATGCTCAAGTCGATTGATAGAAAGGTCTTTCTCACCGCCCTCATCAGTGCGTTTTTATTTGTTGCCTGCAGCAAGTCGGACGATAAGGGCGACACAGCTGTTTTTAGCTCGGACGAAACAATTCTGCGCTACGTGGCAGCTGATACGCCGTACATATTCGCGGCCACTGAACCACTGCCCGATGATGTCCTTGACAAGATCGAACCGCACGTAGACCAGATGATGGCGTCGTATCAGGAAATTTTGAAGGCGGCAATATCTGCACATCAGAAAGAGATGTCCGAGGAGGAGCGCAACAGCGACGACGTGCAAAAGCTCACGGCTGTTGTCGAAGAGATGACGTCTTTGCTGTCGATTGAAGGTTTGCGCGGCGCGGGATTCAGTCGCGAGTCGACTGGCGCGCTCTATGGCAACGGCTTGCTTCCGGTTATTCGATGGGAATTGTCGGATGGAGCTTTGTTTGAAGCAGCACTCTCCCGAATAGAGGACAAGGCGGAGCAGAAACTGCCCGTCGCAGACATCGGCGAATACTCCTACCGCTACTTCGATGCAGACGAGGTCCGCTTCATCATTGCGGTGCTGGATAACCAGGCTGTCATTACGCTACTGCCCGCCGGATCCGATGACGCCAAGACAAGTCTCGCGCTTGGCTTGACGTTACCAGCCGACAGCATCACTGATTCCGACACCTTGCGAGAAATTGTAAAAACGTACGGATATACCAATCATTACGTCGGTTTCTTCGACTTTGAGAGGATCGCTACACGATTCACCAGCGAGGCGTCCGGATCTGATGCAGACCTCCTGGCCCTGATGGATCACGATACAGCAGAATTGTCTGACGTTTGTCGTACTGAGATTCAGGCGACCGCAGGAATAGCACCGCGCATGGTCATGGGCTATACCACGGTTGATCTCAATCGCTTTGAGTCTTCAGTCATTGTCGAACTGCGGTCCGATATCGCAGCTGGGCTGTCACAGTTGCCAGCCGTTGTGCCCGGGCTCGGAGGCGACCACGGTGGGTTGCTGTCGTTCGGTTTCAGCCTCGACGTAAAAGCTGCACGTGACTTTTTCGAAGCCAGACTCGATGCGCTGGAAGCGGAACCGTACGAATGTGAGTTGTTTGCTGACCTGCAGAACGGCATTGCCGGTGGCCGTGAAGCACTGAATCAGCCAGTGCCTCCAATGGTTTACGATTTCAGGGGCTTCCTTGCCGTCATCGACGATATTGAGGGCCTGGATATCGGTTCTCAGGCACCGCCGACATCCATTGATGGGCGCTTCATGCTGGCAATGGACAATGCACAGGCACTGGTATCGATGGGTGCCATGTTTAGCCCGGAGGTGGCCGAATTGAACCTGCAAGCGGACGGCAAACCCGTGCCGCTCAAAAATGCTCAAATCCAATCCATGGGGTTTAGCCCGTATGCAGCAATGACTGAAGATGCCATTGCAATCGGTCTGGGCGATGACGCCGAAAAGGACCTGCAGAAAATGCTCGCGGCAGAGGCCAAGGAACCTGCGCCACTCATGAGTTTCAGCATGGACGCGGCCCGTTATTACTCATTTATTGGTGACGCCGTGGCGATGGCTGAGCAGGATGACGACGGCAAAGCTCCGCCCCCTGAAATACAGGCAGCCGTTAACGACATTATGGATGTGATTTCCGAACTGTATGATCGCATGAGTGTTGATGTGGATCTCACCGAACGTGGCATAGAACTGGAGAGCTCGGTCACGCTAAAAGACTGATAACGCGCGAATTCATATGAAGAAAATATTGTCCTTACCGTTGTGGCTGCTGCTTGGTTTCGTTGCAGCTTGTGCTGCCGACAACGGGCCCGATTCCGGGCCGAGTACGTATGTTGAAATCGCAAGCGTTATTGAGAGTGGCCATGTTCAGGCCGTTGACGGCATTACGGCGGCGGGGCAACCGGACGTGGCTGCGCTAAAGGTTTTCGCTGACTCTGGCTATGTCGCGGTCGTTGATATGCGCGGTCCGGATGAAGATCGCGGTATGGATGATGAAAAGGGAGTCGTTGAAGGCCTGGGCCTGGAGTACGTCGCATTCCCGATCACCAGCGATGATGAACTTAGCTTCGACAGGGCCAGGGAGTTTGACGAACTCATCGGGACCTACGATGGGCCGGTGCTAGTGCACTGTGCGAGCAGCAACCGGGTGGGGGCAATGCTGGCATTGCGCCGCAGTTTGAAAGGTGCCAGCGATGAAGAGGCCCTTCAACACGGCAAGCAAGGCGGACTGACACGGCTTGAGCCGGTAGTCGTGAAACGTCTGGCCGAGAAATAAACCTATATCACCGCAATAAAAAAAGGCCGCCTGATGGCGGCCTTTTTTGGTTTGGTGGAGGTGGCGAGAATCGAACTCGCGTCCGCAAGCCCTCTGCCCTAAGGTCTACATGCTTATTCCGTCTTTAATCTCACTATAAGCTACCCGACGGGCAGGGAAGACTCACAGCCAGCTCAGGAAGGATTTAACGGTTTGGGCCCTGAACATGCCCTTGCCGCGGTCCCGTGTCGGTGACCCCTGAACCCCAGACGCACAGGCACGTTTGGTCAGAGGGCACTAAACTGGTTTTTAAGCAGCTAGTGCGTAGTTGTCGTCGTTGGCAACTATAAGTTTTGCAGCTGGATTTACGAGGTAATCCGCCCCTCGGCATGCACTCGGAGTTTCGCGACCCACGTCGAAGCCATATCACCCCCGGTGTCTCGTTAGTGTATGGGCTCTGGCCTGAAATACAATGCACGGGCGCCAAGAATGGCCAAATAGTTAATGATAATTAACTTTAATTATCATTTATAACCTATTGATTAAAAAGTTATCCTTTGAGAATCCGCGCTTTCTGGCGTTCCCAGTCACGGTCTTTCTTGGCGGCACGCTTGTCGTGCTGTTTTTTGCCCTTTGCCATACCGACGCTCAATTTGGCGCGGCCTTTGTGCCAGTGCAGGTCCAATGGCACCAACGCAAATCCCTTGCGCTCAACAGCCCCAACCAGCCGATCAAGCTCCTGGCGGTGCAGTAGCAGCTTACGACTGCGTGTCGGGTCGGGCTTGACGTGCGTTGAGGCTGTTTTCAGCGGCGAAAAGTGGGCCCCGATCAACCAGGCCTCGTTGTTGCGTATGTAAACATAACTCTCGGTCAACTGTGCATTGCCAGCGCGCAAACTCTTGACTTCCCAGCCTTCCAGAACCAGACCAGCCTCGAAAGTATCTTCGATAAAGTAGTCGTGGCGGGCCTTGCGATTGACGGCAATCACATCCCCAGAGGGCTTTTTCGACTTCTTGCTACTCATAGCTATGCGGTATCAGCAGACCTGCGGGGTCGCGATTATACGGCGCGTGCTGTTGTCAGTCCTCGCTATTTATATAAGAATCGCGAGACTTCCTACCGTTGACGAGAATAATAATGCTAGGTAATCAGCCTACTGATCCGGCGAGACGCAACTCCCTGCACGGTCATTGGTCGTCACGAATGGCCTTTATTCTGGCCGTGACAGGTTCAGCCGTGGGCCTCGGCAATATCTGGCGCTTCCCGTATGTCGTTGGCGAGAACGGTGGCGGAGCATTCGTGCTGGTCTACCTCGCCTGTGTCGTCGTTATCGGCATGCCTGTGATGATGTCCGAGATTCTGATGGGACGTCGCGGCCGGCGAAACCCGATCGCCACGATG
>JAOTUU010000314.1 GCA_029863705.1 Gammaproteobacteria bacterium | reverse complement strand
CGACGCTGTAAATGGCGACCTTGACCGCGATTTCAGCGTTGAAGGTGGCCAAACCAACCCGTTCTTGCATATGGGCCTGCATCTGGGCATTCGTGAACAGGTATCGACGAACAGGCCCGCCGGCATAGCCACATTGTTCAAGGCACTCGCTAACCGTGTCGGTAGCCCACACGATGCGGAACACAGCATGATTAACTGCCTCGCCGAGACGCTCTGGGAGGCGCAGAGCAAGAATACGCCACCGGATGAAGCGGCTTATCTTGATCGCCTCCGGCGCCTGTAATAAACACACGCAATACAAGGTCTTGTGCTGTAGGAATGAATGATTTGAAACCACAATATCCCGTTACCGGAGCTGGCCTCGGCTTCCGCCGCCCTCTGGCCGACAAACTTAAGAAAGTCGAGCCAGGCGAAATCGATTTCATGGAAATCGCGCCGGAGAACTGGATTCATGTCGGTGGCGCTTTGGGCAAGAAGCTGCGCTGGTTCACCGAGCGCTACCCTTTTCTAATTCACGGGCTTTCGCTCTCTATTGGAGCGCCTTCCCCGCTCAACGAGCAACTCGTACGCGACATCAAAGGCTTCATGGCCGAGCACAATATCCGCATGTACTCCGAACATCTGAGCTCTTGCGGCGACGATGGCCAGCTGTACGACCTGATGCCAATTCCATTTACAGAGGACGCGGTCAAGTACGTCGCAGGTCGCGTCCGCCGCGTACAGGACATTCTCGAGCAACGCATTGCCCTCGAGAACGTCTCCTACTATGCACCCACTGACACCTCGATGAGCGAAGCTGATTTCACACTGGCCGTTCTTGAAGAGGCTGATTGCGACCTGATGCTGGATATCAACAACATTGTCGTTAACAGCATCAATCACAAGTATGACGCACATGAATTCATGCTAAAAATGCCGGCCGATCGGATTCGTTACTTTCACCTGGCCGGTCACTATGTTGAAGCCGAAGACCTGCGCATCGACACGCACGGCTCCGCCGTTGACCAGCAATCCTGGCAGTTGCTTGGTGGTGCCTATGCACATTTCGGCGCAGTGCCGACATTGCTTGAGCGTGACTTCAACTTTCCCCCGATATCCGAACTGCTTGACGAAGTTCGACAGATTCGAAACCTGCAAGCTGAATACGGCGCGAAGGAAGTCAACCATGGCTGATCTTCCGGACTTTCAGAAAAAGCAGTTCGCGTTTGCCGCGCACATCCGTGACCCGGATCATGTGGCAGCACCGGCGGACGTGGAAGATCGTCGCATGGCGATTTATCGCCAGTTATTTTTCAATAATATCCGCAACCTGCTGTCCAACATGTTTCCTGTGCTCAAGAAATTGCACTCAACAGACAAGTGGGACGGCATGATCCGGCAATTCATGCAGAAGCATCGTGCAGAAACGCCCTATTTTCTTCAGTTACCGCAGGAATTCCTCGATTTTCTACAAAACGAGTACAAGCTGCAGGACGACGATTTTCCGTTTCTTCTGGAGTTGGCCCACTACGAGTACATCGAGCTCGCGCTGTCCATCTCAGAGGAAAGCAACGATTTGACCGGCGTCGATCCGGCGGGTGATTTACTCGCCAACGTGCCCGTCAAATCCAAGCTGACATGGGCATATTCGTACCAATACCCTGTGCACCGCATATCACCCGATAACCTGCCAACCGAGCCGTCAGAGCAGCCCGTCTACCTCGCTGTGTATCGTCGCGAGAACGACAAGGTAAACTTCCTTGAACTCAACCCGATCACGGCACGCCTTCTTGAGGCTATAGAAAAAAACAGCGAGGGAAAATCCGGAGCAGATCTGCTGCGCGACCTCGCCCTTGAAATTAGCTACCCTGACGTTGATGCGTTGATCCAACACGGCGCCGCAGCTCTCGAAGAGATGAAACATCTTGAAATTCTGACCGGCACACGATCGCCGGCGTAAGGAGTAACGCAATGAATAAGCTGCACCGATATTGGAAACACGTTGTCGATGTTCTGGATCCGGCCGGTGACTGGCTGGCGCTGCTACCGATTCGACTGCTTTTGGCATACGAATACGGCAAGGCGGGGCTGATGAAATTCAACGGCAACAACTGGTTTGGCAACGTGCAGGATAACTTCCCTTTTCCGTTCAACGTTGTCCCGGTTGAAATCAGCTGGTTTCTCGCCACCTGGTCCGAAATACTCGGTGCGGCCGGTTTGGTGCTTGGGCTCTTTACGCGATTCTGGGCATTCAGCCTGATCATTCTCACAATCGTCGCTATCGGCGGCGTGCACTGGCCAGACGACTGGTCCAGTCTTGCTGAATTGTGGAAAGGTTACGCAGTATCAAACAAGGGTTTCGGCAACTACCGTATCCCGCTATTGTTTATCGCGATGCTGATACCGCTGATGTTCAAAGGCGCTGGCAAGCTCAGCGTCGATCATTGGTTGAGCAAGCACTACAAATAGAGGCAAGTTCGCATCACGGAGATGTTGCTGCGGATATACGAACATCCGCCTCCATACTTGTCGGCGCTTTCAGCGAATTAGTAATGAGGCAACTGTGCTCAGCCTTGTCGAGCAAGCGAAGTGCCCGGTCCTTTTTGGCGGCGTCTGCAATCTCAAGTATTACCTTGAGTTTGAAATCGGTGAACTGGGATACTTTATCTATACGTTCGAGAGTTCCGACGGCGTCACAACTTAGGGACGTCCATTCGAATTTCGACGCGCGCGCAATAGCGTGAAACGACAGGATCAGGCAATCCGCCACGGAAGCTACCAACAGGGTTTCAGGAGACCACAAGTCGCCAGGGCCACCGAATTCGGCGGGCCCCGCTGATTCGAGATTTTCCAGACCCGGGCTTGCAAGTTCGACGTTGCTGTCTGAACGCGACGACGCGGCTACAACATAGTGATGGGGATAATCTTGCACGTTTACATCTCCAGAAATTACTTTAACTAACAGCTATAAGTCGCTGTTAATGCTTCTTCGGCATGTACAAATCTGTCAGCGTGCCTGCGTAGGCTTCGGCTGCAAATGCGACGGTCTCAGACAGTGTCGGGTGCGGATGAACGGTTAGCCCGATGTCCGCAGCATCGGCACCCATTTCGATCGCGAGACCAATTTCAGCAATGAGATCACCGGCATTCGGGCCAACAATGGCGCCACCCAGGACACGGCCTGTCTCTTTGTCCCACAACAGCTTCGTAAATCCTTCCGACCGGCCAATCGATAGGGCGCGACCACTCGCAGCCCAGGGAATCTTGGTCTTGTCGTAATCGATGCCCTGCGCCTTCGCCTCAGTTTCGGTCAACCCTACCCACGCAATCTCGGGGTCGGTGTAGGCGACCGACGGAATTGTGCGTGCATCGAAGTAGCTCTTCTCTCCTGCCGCAACTTCGGCAGCGACTTTTGCTTCATGTGTCGCCTTATGCGCAAGCATGGGACCAGGCACCACATCACCGATCGCGAAGATATGCGAGAC
>JAOTUU010000058.1 GCA_029863705.1 Gammaproteobacteria bacterium | reverse complement strand
GCACCGAGTGGCTGCGTGCGCTGGGTGTGGATCAGGTCGCGTTGATGGAGCGGGATCGCCGTATTTTCGTGGTGACCGAAACCAGCGCCGAGTTTTTGGCGTCGGCCCGGTTCAATGACCAGGTTATTGTTACTGCGGGGCTCTCGGAACTAGCGCGAGCGACTTTTAATATTGAGCAAAATATTTATCTCGACAACCCGGAACGCAAGTTACTGCTGCGATCCCACGTGCGTGCGGCGCTACTTAATGCCGACACGATGCGCCCGGTGCGTGTGCCGGCGTCGATTTTTGAGGAAACGAAACAATGACAGCTGATATGTCAGTGGTTAGCCTGTTACTGGAAGCCAGCTTGCCGGTGCAAATCGTCATGCTGCTTCTGGTGATTGCATCGCTCATGTCGTGGAGCATCATCCTTACCAAGCGGCGGCTGATCCGTCGCACGAAAGATGCGTCCGATGAATTCGAGGCGAATTTCTGGTCCGGTGGAGACCTCAATACGCTGTATCGCAGTGCGGCCCGTGAGAGCGGTGGAAGTCTGGGGATGGCGAGTATCTTCGAGTCGGGATTCAGGGAATTCAATCGCGTCATGCAACAGGGTGACATCGTCGCCGACAAGGTGGTTGAGGAATGCCGCCGCGCGATGCGCGTTGCCCAGATGCGCGAAGTTGACCGCCTCGAACAGAACCTTGCCACGCTGGCAACTATCGGCTCGACCAGCCCGTATGTAGGGCTGTTTGGCACGGTGTGGGGTATCATGAATGCGTTCATGGGGCTTGCCAATGTGCAGTCAGCAACGCTCGCTGTTGTTGCACCGCCAATTGCGGAAGCGCTGATCGCGACCGCGATGGGCTTGTTCGCCGCGATCCCGGCGGTCATTGCCTATAATCGATACGCCGATAAAGTTGTGCGACTCGAATATCGCTACGACGGTTTCACCGAAGAGTTCTCGAGCATCCTGCAACGCCACGCGGGCGCCAAGAAGGGAGCCTGACATGGCGACTCCTCTGCAGAAGCGCAAGCTCATGGGCGAAATCAACGTCGTTCCCTACATTGATGTCATGCTCGTCCTGCTCGTAATTTTCATGGTTACGGCACCGCTGCTGACACAAGGCGTCAAGGTCGAGTTACCCAAAGCAGGCGCTGAGCCGATCGCAGACATTCCTGATCATCCGCCGCTGGTACTTAGCGTAGACGCTGACGGTAACCTGTACGTCAACGTGGGCGATGATGAAGACGAGCCGGCCACGGCCAAGGAAGTGGTTGCCCGAGTCGGTGCAGTTATCCGCAATCGCCCGGATACGCCGATACTGGTTAAAGCTGATCGGTCGGTTCCTTATGGCAACGTGGTCGGCGCGATGGTGCTGCTACAGCAGGGTGGTGCAGAGTCGATTGGTTTCGTAACTGATCCTTTGGATTCCTACCCGGTACCTGAATAGGCCTTCGCCGCTTGGTTCGCGATTCTCACAACGTTATTCCTTTCACGCTGGCGCTGCTGCTGCACGTGCTGTTGTTCGGTTCCCTGATTTTTGCCATCGATTTCAGGGATCGACCACAGATCGCAATGCCGCTCGCGATTACGGCGACGCTGGTGAGCGAAGATGCGGTTGTCGAGCAACCGAAGGTGGTGGAAGAGTTACCGCCGCCAAAAGTCGAAGAAAAATTGCCACCACCGGAACCGGACACCAGCGAACAGGATCGCCGCGAGGCCGAGGAACGCAAGCGGCGCGAAGACGCGCTCGTCGAAAAGGAGCGACTCAATCGCATAGCGAAAGAGGAAGCGGAGCGCAAACGCAAAGCAGAAGAAGAGGCTGAGAGACGTCGCAAAGCCGATGAGGCGGAGAAAGAGCGCAAACGTGTCGAAGTAGAGCGCGAGCGGCAGGCGGAAATAGAGCGTCAGCGCCTGGAGAATGAACGTCTGCGCGCTGAGGCCCAGGCCGCAAGGCAGGCAGAGATTGATGCCGAATCCAATCGACTGAAGGCGATGGCGGCGACGGCCGAGGCCGCTTATATCTTCGCAATCCAACAGAAAATAGTGCGCAATTGGGTTCGGCCACCCACAGCGATCGCAGGTCTCGAATGTATCGTTAACGTGCGCCAACTGCCCGGCGGTGAGGTGGTTTCCGTCAATATTGGTGAATGCAACGGTGATTCGACGGTCAGGCGATCCATCGAAGCGGCGGTGCACAAAGCCTCACCGTTACCGGCACCATCAGACCCAAGCGTATTTGATCGCAATTTGCGGTTAGAATTCAGACCTTCGGAACAATAACCCGACCACTCGCAGATGAGGCTACCGTGCGCAAACTCTTAGTAATCTTCTCGCTCGTTTCATTGTTGTTGACGGCCGTCGCCCAGGCCGAGCTCACGATTGAAATCACCGAGGGTATTAAACGCAGACCCGTGGCGGTAGTGCCATTCGGCTGGCAGGGTAACTCGCCCGACATGCCGCTGGACATTGCTCAGGTCATAAGTTCTGACCTCGTTCGCAGCGGACGATTCTCGACGATTCCAGTTGACGACATGCTGCAGAAGCCGACAACGGGTGTCGACATGGACTTCGACGACTGGTCGATACTCGGCGTAGAAGCCGTTGTCGTCGGCACGGTGACTCAATCCGGTGAGAACGCTTATAACGTGCAATTTCAGCTATTTGACGTTTTCGGCCGCGATCAACTGCTTGGTTATCGTATGCCGGCGAGCCGCGGCACGATGCGTCGCGTCGCGCACCGCGCCGCCGACATGATTTACGAAAAGCTCACTGGCATCAAAGGCGTCTTCGATACAAAAGTCGCCTACGTGACGGCTGAACAGCGCGGCAATGGCCAGCTATATTCACTTATCGTGTCTGACCAGGACGGTGAGAACGAATACAAAATCATGGAAAGTACCGATCCGATCATGTCGCCGGCATGGTCACCGGACAGTCGTCGTTTGGCCTACGTGTCGTTTGAGGGCAACAGGTCGTCGGTGTTTATCCAGACACTGCGAACCGGTAACCGCATTCAGGTTTCCAGCAAGCCCGGTATCAACGGTGCTCCGGCATTCTCGCCGGACGGACGTAAGCTGGTGCTGACGCTCGGTGGTGTGGACGGCAACCTGGATATTCATGTGCTGGACATCAATTCCAAGCAGGCAAAGCGTCTGACGACACACAGGGCGATCGACACAGAAGGCAGTTGGTCGCCGGACGGGCGCTATATTTATTTCACATCGGATCGTAGCGGCGGCCCTCAGGTATACCGCGTGTCTGTAAATGGTGGCCAGGCAGAGCGCATAACGTTCGATGGGAGCTATAATGCGAGACCACGGTTGTCCCCTGATGGATCCAAGTTGGCGATGGTGCATCTTGAAGATGGCAATTACCGAATCGCGGTCATGGACCTCGAGCGCAAGGATTTGCTGATTCTGTCAGGGGGTCGGCAGGACGAGTCACCAAGTTTTGCACCGAACAGCGATACGCTGATCTATGCTACCCGCCAGCAGCGCAACGGTGTGCTGGAGAGCGTGACAGCGGATGGACTGATTCGGCAACGGTTGACGTCCGGCGAGGGCGATGTCCGAGAACCGGTCTGGTCACCGTTTCAACGCTTCTAGAGTTGATGTATTTATTTAAGAATGTTATTTAATTTATTGTTTTAATTGGTTTTTACTTCAGACAAAAATATTTTTAAGGATGCCGATATGCCACAATTTAAACTGATTCTTGCGAGCCTTCTCGTTGCGTTACTGGCCGGCTGCTCGTCGCCGACATTGCCGGACCCGGATCCATCGGAAACGGGCTACGGTGAAAGCGGAAGTGGTGCGGATACCGATGGCTATGATAGCGATGGTCTTGGAGAGGGTGAATTCGTAGACTTCGATCCATCAGGCGGTGAACTTGCCAGTATCTTGTATTTCGAGTTCGATTCGTCCGAGCTGCGTGCCGACGACACGGAAACGGTTACTCGCCACGCGCGGCAACTTGCGGAGAACGCCAATCTGAAGGTCCGACTTGAGGGCCACGCCGATGAGCGCGGTTCACGTGAGTACAACATCGGATTGGGCGAGCGGCGCTCGCAAACGGTGCGCCGCATGCTTTTGATCCAGGGCGCTTCGGCATCGCAGATCTCGACGGTGAGTTTTGGGGAAGAACGGCCCGCAGCATTTGGCAGTACCGAAGATGCTTACTCACAGAATCGCCGCGTCGAAATCAACTACACGAACTAGTTGTCGAATCGATTCATGTCCATCCACAAGCCACTGTTGATTTTACCGCTCGTGATAGCGCTGGGTGGCTGCACAATGCTGCAGCCGTCTGAAGACCCGGTGCTCATCAAATTGACGGAGCTCGAACGCCGCCTTGCGACTACGGAACGTATCGTCGATAACCAGAGCTTGGCTCAGATGACGCAACAGCTGGATGCGCTGGAGCGTCGCGTGGATCAGATGCAAGGTGTCGCCGAGACCCTCGAGCACGAAGCAGGGTCAACGGCGGACAGGCAGCGACAGTTGTACGCCGACCTCGATTCGCGTATTCAGGATCTGGAGTCGACCCTGAGTGCCCGGGGTGCGGCAGGCGTCCTGGAGGGGGGTACATTGCCACCGGGGCAGTTGCCGGTTCCAGGTGGATCAGACCGGGATAATTACCAGGTCGCCTTTGAGCTGCTTAAGGAAGAGCGCTATGAAATGGCGGCGACGGCGTTTAAGCAGTTTCTCGTCGCATTCCCTGAGAGCGAGCTCGCTGACAACGCGCAGTACTGGCTGGCTGAGTCTTACTACGCGTCAGACAAATTCGAGCAGGCTCTGACGGATTTCGAAGTTGTCATCAATAACTACCCGCGCTCTCGCAAGGTTCCGGATGCGCTGCTGAAGATGGGCTATTGCAATTACAGTCTCAGGCGCTGGGATGCAGCGCGTGTCACGCTCTCGCGCGTGCAGGCGGATTATCCGGAAACGACGGCTGCGCGGCTCGCTGGGCAGTACCTGACCCGTATGGCGTCTGAGGGCGTTTAGCGCTCGTTCTGCTTGTCATTTGGCGGCGGTTCGGTATCATGCCGCCGGCAATCGCAGGGCAACCTGCTTTGATCCGGTTCCCCGGGGCGTTAGCTCAGAGGTAGAGCATTCGGCTTTTAACCGACTGGTCGTAGGTTCGATCCCTACACGCCCCACCACTTCAAACAAAACAGGCGACGGCGCGAAAATCTGCCGTTATTATTCACCGTCTTCGCTTGGGACGGTTTCTTGGATAGTCGTTGGAAAATTCATAAGTTCGGTGGTAGTAGCCTCGGCGACGCAGAGTGCTTTCGCCGCGTTGCAGGGATTCTGCTGGAATACTCTGATGCTCGTATGGGCGTCGTCGTATCAGCCATGGGCGGTATGACTGATGCATTGCTTAATCTTTCGGTTCTGGCTGAACGTGCTGACGACGCCTGCAATGCCGAATTGCACACCATCGGCGAGCGCTATGCAGCTACCGCGAAAGGTCTGGTCAGCGGTGACGCGCTCATTGAGGTGCTGGATGCATGGGGCGCCGACGCGAGTGATATTCGCGAAGCCCTTAAGACAATTGCAGAGCTCAAGTCGGCGCCGCAACGCAGCCGCGACGTCATTGCGGGCTATGGGGAAATCTGGTCAGCGCGGCTCCTGGCGGCGCACCTCGGGCAGGAATCCGGAGAGCGTGGCGGTACCTGGATCGATGCGCGGAAAATACTAACGGTTAGCCAAACCGAACTTGGTCCCACAGTCTTGTGGGATGTTTCCCGGAAGAAATTCGACCAGGTGGTGGCCAAGGACTTCAATGGCATAGTTGTGATCACCGGTTTTATTGCTGCAGATGAAGAGGGCTTGCAGACCACGCTGGGGCGCAACGGAAGCGATTACTCCGCGGCAATTTTCGCAGCATTGAGCAGTGCCTCCGAGCTCAATATCTGGACGGACGTCGACGGCGTCATGAGCGCGGATCCCAATCGCGTACCTGAGGCACGCGTAATAGATCGGCTTACCTACAACGAAGCGATGGAGCTCGCGTATTTCGGTGCAAAAGTAATTCATCCGCAGACCTTGGGTCCGGTCATCGGCAAAGGTATCCCGCTGATCATTCGCAATAGTTTTAACACCGTCCACGAGGGCAGCCGTATTGAGGCGCAGCCAGGGGATGCGGACGGCATCAAGGGCATCACGGTGGTCGGCAACATGGCGCTGGTCAACCTTGAAGGTTCGGGCATGATCGGCGTTCCCGGTACTGCCGATCGTTTGTTCGCGGCACTCAAGGACGCCGACGTTTCGGTAACGCTGATTTCGCAGGCAAGTTCCGAGCATTCAATATGTATTGCTGTGCCACAGGATCTTGCCGAGCGCGCGGAACTTGTAATCAGCGCCGCATTTGCGGAAGAGCTGGCGAGTGGACAAATTCAGAGTGTCGACGTTACCAACGGGCTGAGCATCATTGCTGTAGTCGGGGATGGCATGGCCGGTATGCCTGGCATCGCAGGGCGATTCTTTGGCACGCTGGGTCGTGCCGGCATCAACATCCGGGCCATAGCGCAGGGTTCTTCGGAAAGAAATATTTCGGCGGTGGTCAATGCGGATGAATCTGAGCGTGCGCTTCGCGCGGTCCATTCGGGCTTCTACCTCTCCTCGAAGACAATATCCATCGGTCTTATCGGGCCCGGGACGGTCGGGCGCACGCTGCTGTCGCAAATTGAGAAGCGTCATGACCGTCTGGTTGATGACTTCAATCTCGACCTGCGGGTTCGGGCTATCGCCCGTTCGAAATCGATGCTGTTGGGCGACAGGCGTATCGACCTTGCCACCTGGGCCGAGGATTATGAAAGTTCCGCAGTCGATTTAGACCTGGACAAATTCGAGCAACATATCAATCCCGACCATTTGCCACATGCCGTGATCATCGACTGCACCGCCGACGAGTCGGTGGCTGCCCGCTATGCCGGCTGGCTGGAGCGCGGCATCCATGTCATTACACCGAACAAGAGAGCGTTCAGCGGGTCTATTGCTGCGTTTCACGAGCTGCAGACGATGGCAGCTCACGGCAGTTCTCACATTTTTTACGAGACAACCGTTGGCGCAGCATTACCTATCGTCAATACGCTGCGCGACCTGATTGACACCGGCGACGAGGTAAATTCGATACAGGGCATTTTCTCAGGAACACTGGCGTACCTGTTCAATGTCTACGATGGCAGCACGCCGTTCTCTGAAATTGTCAGCAAGGCTCGTGACAGCGGCTATACGGAGCCTGACCCTCGTGATGACCTGTCAGGCATGGACGTAGCAAGAAAGCTGACGATCCTGGCTCGCGAGCTCGGCCAGAGTTTGGAAATCGAGGATTTTCCGGTTCAGAACCTGGTGCCTGAGGCACTGCGCGAGGGAAGCATTGATAACTTCCTCGATAAATTATCCGATTACGATGACGATATTCAGGCGCAATACGAGGAGGCCAAAGCGGCAGGCAAGAAGCTGCGCTATATCGGTCGCCTTGACGCTGCGGGCAATGCAGCGGTTGGTCTCGAATCGGTCGACGCGTCCCACGCGTTCAGTAACATCAACCTGACCGATAATATTGTGCAGTTTGAAACCAGTCGCTACTCGTCCAATCCGCTGGTCGTGCAAGGGCCGGGTGCCGGACCTGAAGTAACCGCGGGTGGCGTGTTTGGCGATTTGCTCAGGCTCGCGAAATATCTCGACACGGATAGTTGAACTATGAGTGATTCCGTAACCGCATTTGCACCGGCATCGATTGGCAATGTCGCCGTTGGTTTCGACATGCTCGGGTTGGCACTGGCCAACGTGGGCGATCGGGTCTCGGCTCGAAGAACGGACACTCCCGGAGTAACGTTGGCCGAGGTGCGCGGCATCGACGGTGAATTGCATCCATATTTGTCATCCAAAGCCGAGGAAAATACGGCGTCAATTGCGGCTCAGGCACTTTGGGAGGTATACGGTACTGAAGGCGGTGCAGAGCTGAAGGTATACAAGGGGGTGCCATTGCAGTCAGGCATGGGCAGTTCCGCGGCATCGGCCGTTGCCGGTGTTGTAGCTGCTAACGCGTTGCTTAAGAAGCCACTTGCGATCGAGCTGCTGTTGCCATACGCGCTCGAAGGCGAGAAATACGCAAGCGGCGGAGTGCATGCTGATAACGTCGCGGCCAGCCTGCTCGGGGGCATGATTTTTTGCCCTCGGGTCTTGCTTCCTGAGACTATTCGCCTGGCAGTGCCAGACGGCGTCAGCTCTGTTCTCTTGCATCCTGATCTGCAGGTCAATACCGCGCACGCTCGAAAAAGCCTTGCCAGGGGTGTCGCGATGAAGCAATGGCTGAGTCAGCAGGGCTACATGGGTGCATTTATTACGGCGTGTGCGGCTAGCGATCTGTCGATGATTTCGAAATCGTTAAAAGATGTCGTTATCGAGCCGCAGCGGACGGCTACGGTGTCATGTTTTGATGCCGTCAAAGAAGCCGCCGAGAGATCTGGTGCCCTGGGGTTTAGCCTGTCTGGTAGCGGGCCCAGCCTGTTTGCGCTTTGTGAAAACAGCAAAGCAGGCAACCTCGCGACGGCGATGGAGCAGGCGTGCCGGGGGCAGGGCATCCAGTGTGAGTCATGGGTAAGCCCGATGAATGCGCCTGGCGCACACTTGGTGGATTGAGCGTGCGTTTTGTCAGCACACGTGGCGACGCTAGCGTAGGTCTCGACGAGGCGCTCGTCAAAGGCATCGCAGACGATGGCGGGCTGTTCATTCCTGTCGACCTGCCACCGTTCTCTGTCAGCGACTTTGACAATGCACATACGATTCCCGAGATCGCCGCAATATTGCTGCGGCCGTTTTTCTCGGACTCTTCGCTCATTGACGAACTCGAGGCGATTCTCGCAGAAACCTTCAGTTTTCCGATGCCAATTACGGCATTGCCCGTTGCCAACGGGAATGCATCATTGCTGGAGCTTTATCACGGGCCAACAGCCGCGTTCAAAGATATTGGGGCGGGTTTTCTTGCAGCTTGCCTGACACGCCTCGAAGGTGACGCAGCGGCGCCATTAACGATTCTCGTTGCTACATCCGGCGATACAGGCGGCGCAGTGGCTGCCGCATTTAACGAACGTCCTGGAATGCGGGTTGTTGTTTTGTTCCCGGATGGGCGCGTTTCGGCAAGGCAAGAGCATCAGCTGACGTGCTGGGGTGACAACGTCTTGTCGTTGTCAGTTGCTGGCGCGTTCGATGATTGCCAGGCGCTCGTCAAAGCCGCGCTAGCTGACTCTGAGTTGTGCGAACGTTATCGGTTCAGCTCGGCCAACAGCATCAACATCGGTCGATTGCTGCCACAGAGTACTTACTATGCGGACGCAAGCCTGCGCCACTTCCGGGAGACCGGTAACAAGCCCGGGTTCGTCATTCCGACTGGCAACCTCGGTAATGCCCTGGCCTGCATCATGGCTCGTGAAATGGGGCTGCCCATTAGCGCCATCGTGCTGGCAACAAATGCCAACAAGACGATTCCCGAATTTTTCGACACACTTCAATGGATACCGCGTGCGAGCGTAAAGACCCTCGCCTCCGCAATGGATGTTGGTGACCCGAGCAATATGGAACGTCTGCGCAGCATGGTCGGGGAAGCAGACGTTTTGCGTGATCGCCTGGGCGTTTTTTCCGTGGAGGACGAGCAAATCGAGGCCGGCATTCGCAAGGACTATGCTGAATTCGGTTTCGCGACGTGCCCGCATACGGCAATCGCGACGCAAACCTGGCGCCAACTCGGTGAAGAAACTCAACAGAATTCCGATTGGATCCTGGTGGCAACAGCTCACCCGTCGAAATTCGAAACGATCGTCGAGCCCTTGATTGGTGCAACCGTGCCGCTGCCGGACGATCTCTCTGCTATCCTGTCACGACCGAGCCGGTCGGTATCTATCGACCCGCAACTCGATAGACTCGCCGCCGCGCTGGAGCAATATTTTGGCTGATCAACCGCAATGGCTCATACCGCTCGCAGGGTTGGTGCTGTTATTGCTCGTCTGGTTTATCTACCGCAGGCGCAGCCGCGGCGATCGCATGCGAATGGTCCTTGATGAGATTAGCTACGAGCGCATCAACGGCTTGTTAATCCCGAATGGTGATGACGGTGAGATTCAGATAGACCACCTCTTGCTTACGTCACAAGGCTTGCTGGTCCTCGACATCAAGGATGCTTCGGGCGCCGTCTTTGGCAGCGACAAAATGCAGGACTGGACGGTTATCGGCGAAGTACGGCGTTATACGTTCCCGAACCCGCAGGCGGCACTATATGACCGAATCGCGGCAGTACGGCATATCGTCCGCCAGGTACCTGTTGCCGGTCGCATCCTGTTTCCCGATAGTGCGGCCTTCACCAAGGGTGTGCCGGACCTGGTGGCAGATCTGGATGCCTTGCTGGACGAGTTTGGTGAAAGCGACAAGGCTGCCGCAAAAGTGAAGATCGAAGCCTTCAAACCGCACTGGGACCTGATTCGAAAAGCGGCGTTGGGCACGCAAGTCGACGAGATCAGAAGCCGCAGAAAACCCTAAGGTCTTTTATCAACGCCGCTGCATGACTCTGCTAATGGTTGCCAGCTATCGGGAACCGGGTTTTCGTGGCATATCAGTTGCAGGGTTTTCTTACGCTCTGCTTGCAACATGGCATGGAGCTGAGCTTGTACCGCCAGAAACCCAGCGTCATCCTGCAGACTGGCAAACACCGGTTCACTGAACATCCCGGGATCCCGCAGACCAAGCTCAATCGCGGTCTCTAGCGAATCAACCACCATTTTCGAGTCGCCCCTTAGCGCCGCCAGCATTGCAATGGCACGATACGAGAACCCATCCAGCAGGTCTGCTTCTGTCCGCGCGGTAATATCCTGATCAATGAGCTCTAGCAGTATTTCTAGGCCATCGTTATCACCAGCCTGACTGCGGCCCAGGGCCATTCTCACCGACGGCACCGGAGAACTATTGATTAAATCGAGAATCACCCGGCCAGGCTTCCTTGCGAACTGATCTTCATAGACGAGTTGTGCTTCGGCGATGTACCCGGCTTTGTGCAGAGTGTCGGCATAATCAATAATCGTCGAGGGACTCTCAGCATCCGTTTCCATTCGACGCCGCGCCCGTTCAATAGCCTTAGACCCGAGGTTCTCTGCGGCATCGACCCGGAACAGAAGATTGTCGTCAATTCGGCGAGCTTCGTCATACAAGCCGACATAGATAAAACCGGATACAAGCGCCGTATTGGAGAACGTATCTGTGGGGTCTTCTGCAAACGCCAGCAAAAACCACTTCAGCGCTGTCGCGAGATCACCCTCGTAGTCCATAGACGATGTTCCATGTGATACATAACCGGCCCACGGATATTGTTCGAGTAATGCGTCGGCAACGGCATGTGCTGTCGCGAAATCACCTTTTGAAGCAACGACACTGATGTAATTCAATCGCCCTATGATTGTCAGTGGATCAGCACGCAGAATGCGCTCCATGGTAGGTTCTATTTCGTCGTAATGCCCCAGCGAGGATACAGCCAGGTACTGCCAGTTCATCGCGTCGATGTAACTCGGGTTTAGCTGCAACGCTCGATCGGCGTGCTTCAGCACCTCTTCATATTTTTCCTGATCCAGTGCAAGTAATGCCAATGCACCGTGAGCCTCAGGTAAATTTGGTGACAATGCTACAGCCTTTTCCACGTGTGGTGTTGCCCGCTGTATGACTTCGGCCAGCGTCAGGCTGCCATAGCTCTGCGGGCTGCGTAACAACAAGGCCGTGGCGATGGCCAGCTGGGCATGGGCCGGTGCGTATTCGCTGTCGAGGCGCAGGGATTTCTCGAGTAGACGAACCGCGCGTTCAATATTGTCGCGGCCGCGGCGATTGATCAATTGGCGGCCTTGAAGGTAAGCCTCATACGCCTGCGTATTAGCGGCTTCAATGACCGTTGGCCGGTCGACCGTCAATGCGCCACTATCCAGAGCCAAGTGCACCTTCAGTGCGTCACCGATCGCCGCTGATATCTCATCCTGTATCGCGAAAACATCGGTTAGTTCCCGGTCGTAGGTCTTGGACCAGAGATGAAAGCCATTATCGGCCTTGATAAGCTGCGCTGTTATTCGCAGCTTGTTCGCTGACTTGCGAACCGAGCCCTCGAGGATATGGGCGACGTCCAGCTGCTCGGCAATTTCAGTGAGCGTGACGGCGTCGAGTTTGTCTTTGTAAAAAAATGACGATGTCCGTGCTGCAACCCTCAATCCCGGAAACTGCGCCAGGACATTCAACAGTTCTTCGGCAATGCCATCGGAGAAAAAATCCTGCTCCGGGTCTGAAGACAGGTTTACGAAGGGCAATACTGCGATGGATTTGTCAGATTCTGTTGATGTCGGTGAACTGCCTGCCACTTGTTCCGTCACGATCTGCGTGGTGGATTCAACAAGCGCGGCATCACGATCGACCGATAACACAAACTTGTCGAAAGCAAAGTAGCCAAGCGCCACGACCAATACGCCGATGATTAGCCGATCGAGTTTTTTGCCCGTTTGTGGTGTGACTGAGTCGGTACGATCAACCTCGAAATCGCGCTTCAGGCCTTCAGGGGTTAGCTCAAAGGCCCAGGCGAACAGCACGCTCAACGGGAAGCCGATGGCGAGCACCAGCATGATGACGTGGAACACCCATGCCGGTGCCGCAACGTTGTTCAGGATGACATCGGCCACCTGCATGATCAGCCATGACACGACCAGGTAGGCGATACCCACTCGGAAGACGTTGCGGCGCTTGAGCTCACTAAATAACGACATTATTGTTCTTTTGCTCCAATTGTTGCCCGGATAATGGAGGAAGCTGCGAATATTGTCGAGCAAGGGCTTCCCTAGTATTGTCAGGAGGCTAGACGCAGGAGGTCATTGCAGGTCTTTCAAGTCGAAAAACCGGATCGCGTTTTCTGTGGTAATTCTTGCGACGTGCTCTTCGCTTTGTCCACGCGCTTCGGCGACAACTCGCAGAACCTCAGTGAGATACGATGGCTCGTTGCGCCTTGATTTCGGTTTAGGGCGGATCGTTCGAGGCATGAGGTAAGGGGCGTCTGTCTCGATGAGCAGCTTGTCATCCGGAATTATCGACACGATGTCGTGAAGATGTGCCCCGCGTCGCTCGTCGCAAATCCAGCCCGTAATTCCGATCCAAAGGCCCATTGCAAGAAACTCCCGCAGTGATTCGTGCTCACCGGTGAAACAATGCGCTACTGCCCGTGAAATCTTCGGCAGCATAGGCTCGAGTAACTCCACGAAATCGTCGTGAGCGTCACGTTGGTGAAGGAAGACAGGCAAGCCGGTATCGGCCGCAATATCCAGCTGTGACTGAAATGCCTTGAGTTGTGCGTCGCGAGGGGAGAAATTCCGAAAAAAGTCGAGCCCACATTCACCAACCGCAACAATCGCACCCTTCGCGGCCAGGGATCGAATCAATTCCTCACTCGAGGCATCATAGTCGGATGCGTGATGTGGATGAACACCCGCGGTGGCGTACAGGTGTCCCGGGTTTGCTTCGGCGAGCGCTGCGGCCGCGACATTGCCCTCGTCACTGGCGCCGGTAACTACCATCCGTGTGACGCCGGCGTCGATTGCGCGGCGCATTATTTCGTCCCGATCTTCGTCAAAGCTGTCGTGCGTCAGGTTGGCGCCGATATCAATCAAGGGGTAGGGCATTTTTTATAACTCTGTTGCAACCGTTTTCGATCGAGCGGTATCTAAAGAGTACACAAATTCCCTGGGAAGAGAAGATGAGCAGAACACTGACTAAGAGTCTGATTACAATTACCTTTCTGATAATGCTTGTGGCCGTCCCTGTGTACGGCGCGAGCGTTAACAAGAGCATCAACATTGCAGCTGGCAGTGAATCCGACGGTGAATCGTCTGTCAATGGCAGCATTACGGTGGGCGAAGGCGCTGTGGTGACCGGCAGTCTGGGAACCGTGAATGGTTCGATACGTGTGGCTGATAATGCGCAAATCGAAGAGGTTGGGACGGTCAATGGCACTCTGAGAATCTCCTCGGATGTAAAAACGGGGAGCTTATCAACCGTGAATGGAGCGGTCGAGATTGGTGCCAATACCACGGTCAATGGTGAGGTCGAGGCGGTCAATGGGCGCATTTCGCTGGATACAGGCAGCTCCGTAAGCGGATATGTCGAGAACGTTAATGGAGATATTTCGCTGACAGGTAGCGAAATTGGCGGCGACCTGACCACGGTCAACGGCAATATCGACTTAAGTGATGCCTCCGTTATCAAGGGTGACCTCACCGTCAAGAAACCGAGCGGCTGGAGCTTCGGCAAAAGCAAATCCCGGATCCCCAAGATCACGATAGGGCCGGGATCAAGGGTCGATGGAATTATTCGCCTGGAACGCGAAGTGAAGCTCTTCATCAGCGAATCAGCCAAGGTCGGCGGCGTGGAAGGTGAGATGTCCATGGATGACGCCGTTCGCTTCAGCGGCAAACGTCCGTAGAATAGGCGCCGTGCAGGGCGCGGCAAAACAACTAGGCTTATTCTCAGATTTCGAGGAACCCGGTGAGACACCGGGCCTTGCCGTGCGTGAGAGCGCACGCGCAAAGCGCCTGTCAATCAAGGTGTTCCCACGCGGGCGGGTGGAGGTCGTCGTACCACGGCGAACCCGCCCGGAAGTGGTGCAGGCATTTATCAGCGAGCATCGTGACTGGATTCACAAGTCGCGAGAGGCTTTCGCGAAACTGCACCCACCAGAGCCGTTTGTACTCCCGCACCTTGTTGACCTGAAAGCGATCGGCCAGAAATTCCGGATTCGTTACGAGCGTCAATCCGGGAAGAAGAGCATTCGCTTTCGGTGCCACAACAACGTCGTGGTTCTGAGCGGTCGAACGGGCGACGACAAGCTTTGTGTCGCGGCACTCAAGCGCTGGCTGGCATCAACTGCCAAGTCGGAAATCGGGCCACGGCTGAAGGCGCTCTCTGTCAGAACTGAAAACCCCTACAAGAAGATGCACGTACGCGGCCAGCGGACCTGCTGGGGCAGCCATTCGTCACGCGGTACTATCAGTATTAATTA
>JAOTUU010000057.1 GCA_029863705.1 Gammaproteobacteria bacterium | reverse complement strand
CTGGTCTGCCTGCCGCGGGTCCTCAGCCAGGACCAATAACGGCACGTTAATTTTCCTGGCTAATTCAGCCGCTGCCAGCGATGTGCTCGCTCCAATCAGGCGACCCAGTCCGTGTCGATGGCCGGGCCGCGGCAATTGCAGCTTCGCAGGTATTAGCAGGGATTCGTGGGGCACAGTCAGGGTCGTTCGAAACTCGGCTCGCGATTATCACATAGGTAATGTCGTATAGGTGATCGCGCAAAGGTGATCGTGCCCATGGGTCGCCGCCATAAAAAAACGCCCGGGCAGAGGACTGACCGGGCGTTCTTTGAATTTGATTTATTGCTTTAGCGCTTGACGACGGCGTGAATTACACGGTCGTACTCGAAAAAGACGACAAATTCCTTGTACTCCCAGCGCGATATTGGCGGATCGCCAACGGCGGCCTGCTTCGCGGTGGGTGCGCCGAATTTCGATTCAACGCTGGCAGTGGTCTCGCCACGGCTCGGCCTTGATGAATTTGCACCTGGCTTCGTCCCGTCCATCTGCAGCGTATCGGCGGCACCAAGGCCGACGGCGCCAAATAAGAAGGCAAGAACAGTCAATATTCGCAGCTTGGTCATCACAAGTCTCCATCGATTGGTTTCGACTATATCACTCCAAGTGTTGCCAAATAACCATTGATCCCAAAGGTTTTTGTTCTTTTTGGAATTTTGTGAGTCGGATCACATTTTGAGGCCTGTTTAATGGCCACAAAGGACATGGTCGAATGTGGTTTAATGCGTGGCGATGATCAGCTCAGTCGAATTATTCGTCGGGCTTCGCTACCTGCGGGCGAAGCGCCGTACACGATTTGTGTCATTTATCACGCTAATTTCACTCCTTGGCGTCGCACTGGGAGTGGCTGCGCTGATCGTCATCCTGTCTGTCATGAATGGTTTTGAAGGCGAGTTGCGGTCGCGCTTGCTCAGCATGTCAGCGCATGGTTACGTTACCGGGTCACAACAAATCACAAAAGACTGGCGGAGTCTCGTTGATGACGTTGTTGCCGAGCCTGGTATCGCGGCGGCTGCACCGTTCGTCGAGATGGAAGGCATGATTCAGTCGGGTCGCGCTCTCGAAGCGGTGCTCGTTCACGGTGTTGACCCTGACCTGGAGCAGCAACTCTCGGGTACTCTGACTAATATGCTCGAGGGCAACCTTGACGTACTCCAACCCGGCGAACGCAGCATTATCCTGGGCCGCCTGCTGGCGCTCGACCTTGGTGTTCGTATTGGCGATGCCGTCGTCATATTGATTCCAAGGCCGGTCGGCGACGGCACACTGGAGCCTGTGCTTGAACGATTTGTATTGCGTGGTGTGTTCGAGGCCGGGCTACAGGATCACGATGCTTCGCTGGCACTGGTCAACGCGCGAGAGGCGGCTGCAATTATGGGGCTCGGCGACGAAATGTCGGCTGTACGTTTTCGAGCGCAGGACGTCATGCAGGCACCGTTGCTTGCACGCAGCATTGCTGAACGCCTGGGCGACGATGTCGTAAGCAGCGACTGGACCGTCGAGAACGCCAGCTACTTTCGCGCCATCCGGATCGAAAAAATGATGATGTCGTTAATCCTGTCGCTGATTATCGGCGTCGCAGCATTCAATATCGTTGCGAGCCTCGTCATGGTCGTTACTGACAAGACCAATGACATTGCGGTATTGCGCACGCTGGGAATGAGATCGGCTGGGGTCGTGCGCGTGTTCTTCGTGCAAGGTGCGGTAATCGGGTGGGTCGGCGTATTTATCGGTGTATTGCTCGGTGTCGTTTTGGCGCTCAATGTACCGGTCATTGTTCCTTTTCTGGAGCAGGCGCTTGGGTTCCAGATCATGCCTGGTGATGTTTATTACGTGACGCGGATTCCGTCAGAGCTGGAGGTCGCAGACGTTGCAACAATATCAGTCGCCGCCTTTGTACTAACGTCGCTGGCAACGCTGTATCCCGCGCGGCGCGCGGCGCTGGTCAATCCAGCGGCCGCGTTGCGCTACGAGTGACACAATGAACCAGAAATTCGAATACTGGGTTGGTAGTCGTTATGTGCGCTCGCGAAGCAGCAACGGTTTCGTTTCGCTGATTTCCGCCATCTCGATGTTGGGAATCGCAATTGCAGTAATGGTACTGATTCTCGTGTTGTCCGTGGTTAACGGCTTCGAGCGCGAGCTAAAAGACAGGCTGCTCGCGATGACGGCGCATGCCAGTATTGAAAGTACTGACGGAAGAATGGCGGACTGGGAATCGCTGGCCGTGCTCGCGGGCGACAATCCGCGGGTTAGCGCGGCAGCACCGTTTATTGAAGGGCAGGGCTTGCTCGTTTTTGGTGAACAGCTCAGTGGCGTAGAGTTACGCGGCATAGATCCTGTGGCTGAAGACGCCGTATCAGGTGTCGGCGATACTCTGTTGGAGGGTGAACTCACGAGTCTGGAACCGGGCTCTTTCAATATTGTGCTTGGAGTCGAACTCGCCAGGGCGCTAAAGGTCGGCATCGGTGAAAAAGTAACTGCGACGTTGGCGGAAGGCATTGTAACGCCGGCCGGCGTTGTGCCACGTACCAAGCGGTTTGTTGTGAGCGGCCTGTATCGCGTCGGCATGTACGAGTTCGATCGTCGCCTGGCATTCATTAATCTTGCTGATGCACAAAAACTATACCGCAAGAAAGGCGTTGTGACGGGAGTACGGCTTGCGGTGACAGAGATCTACGAAGCCGCGGCAATCGTCCGTGAAGTTGCACTCGAGAACGGTGCGGTTGTCCTTGTGAGTGACTGGACGCGCCGTCATGTAAATTTCTTTCGCTCGATTCAGATTACGAAATCGATATTGTTCGTCATCTTGATGCTGGTCGTCGCGGTCGCTGCGTTTAATATCGTGTCGACGCTGGTTATGGTGGTTAAGGATAAGCAGCCGGATATTGCCATCATGCGTACGATTGGCGCTCGACCAATGAGCATCCTGAAAATATTTGTTACACAGGGCAGTGTCATAGGTATTGTCGGAACTCTTGCGGGCGTCTTTTTTGGTGTCCTGCTTGCCACCAACCTGGAGGGCATCGTGAGCAGCTTCGAATCTGTGTTCGGCATCAAGTTTCTGGCCGCCGAGGTGTATTTCATTAGTGATCTGCCATCTGAGCTGCGTATTGCGGACGTGCTGCGCATAGCGGCCATCGCTCTGGCGCTGGCATTGGTGTCGACAATTTATCCGGCATGGGTTGCAGCGCGTACAGCGCCGGCTGAGGCTTTACGTTATGACTGAGCAGAAGCAAACCGTACTCGAGTGCCGCAGTGTCGTACGACGCTTTCGTGAGGGTGGCTCCGTGCTCGAAGTGTTGAGTGGTGTCGACCTGAAAATTGAGCCGGCGGAACGTGTCGCTATTGTCGGTGCATCCGGGTCGGGGAAAACGACGCTGCTGCAGATAATGGGTGGGCTCGATGACCCTGACGAAGGGCAGGTGTTTATCGATAGACAGCTAATGCACGGTAGCAGCGAGGTATCCAAAGGCGACCTGAGGAATCGCTACATCGGTTTCGTCTACCAGTTTCATCATTTGCTGCCGGAGTTCACCGCGCAGGAAAACGTTGCGATGCCGTTGCTGATTCGCCGTGAGACGAAAGCAGATGCACTCGGGCAGGCGAAGAACCTGCTTTCGCGAGTTGGTTTGGGAGAACGCCTAACGCATAAGCCCGGTGAATTGTCCGGTGGAGAAAGGCAACGAGCTGCTGTCGCTCGTGCACTGATCACGAGACCTCAACTGGTATTGGCGGATGAGCCGACAGGCAATCTCGACGCGGGTAATGGGGAGCAGGTACTGAAGCTGATGCTGGAACTTAACGAGGAGTTGCAAACGAGCCTCGTCATTGTGACGCACGATCAGTCAATCGCCGCGCGCATGGATCGTATCCTGGTACTGGAAGACGGCAAACTTCGAAGCTAGCTTCGATCTTTTCGTTTGCGGGTCTTGTATTTCGACACTGATCTCCTCCACAAAGCATCAAGACTTATGAAGCCCAATAGCGCGGCGACTGCTCCGACGAGCACGCTGCCGAGCAACATCGGTTGCCAAATTGACCCGAAAGTATGGGTTACCCAGTCGATCGAGAGCTCAAATTCAGGCGGCCCGGATGCGATCGATAACAAGCCGGCACCAATTTGGTATTCGAAGTAAAAAAGCGGGCCTACCGTGAGCGGGTTGACGACGAAAGTTGTTACAGACGCGACAGGAATATTGACTCGCAGCGCGAGCGCGGCCAGCGCGGCTGAAATGAAATGCCCCGGGAATGGTAAACACGCGACAAACAGACCCAGGGCAAACGCAGGTACGACCGTCTTGCGGCGAATACCCCAAAGGCGATGGTCGTGCAGCATGTGACGAAACGGCGTCATAAACCACCGTTCACTCAGCTCGTGGCGTTTGAACGCAAACTTCCTAAAAAACCGCCTTGGCATTGGCTACTTGTTCCGCTTCGATAGAGGTTGAGGATATAAAGCCTGAGAGACTGTCGATGACCCGAGCCTGCCTGTATTTTTTGGCAGGTATTTACGCGCTGCAGCTTAGCAGCTTTGCGCAAGTTTCCGAGCTGATCGAACTTATATTCGTCGCGTTCCTCGTGGCAATACTCATTGGCCGTACTGGCGACTTTCTTTGCTTTTTCGCCGGCGTGTTGCTCTTCGGTTTGGCCGCGAACGGGATAGTGAACTCGCGCCTGGAGCCGCGATACGCGGGGGATAGTATCGTGACGGCCGTGCGCATAGCCGATTTTCCGGCGACGAGTGGGGCTGGTGTCAGTTTCGTGGCGGAGCCGCTTGACGCTGCGCGTGTGCCGCTGCGTATCCGCGTGAGCTGGTTTCAACCTCCCGTCGAGCTGCGCCTTGGCGATGTCTGGCAAATGGAATTGCGATTGCGTCGGCCTCGCGGCAGCTCGAACGCCGGCGTGTTCGACTATGAGGCCTGGTTGTTTCGCGAGCGTGTTGGAGCGACGGGTTACGTCGTCGGCAGCCATCGAAACCACCTGATTCGGTCGGGTAATCTGGACGTTGTCGATCGCGTGCGGCAGAGGTTTGTCGACCGCGTCTCTTTGCTGAACCCGGAGTCGGCCGGCGTACTGGCTGCCATTTCAGTGGGTGCACGCCACCTCATCACCGCGCAACAATGGGATCGATATGCTCGTACTGGCACGAGCCATCTTATGGCGATCTCGGGTCTGCATATCGGGCTGGCGGCAGGCGGTGGCTATGTTCTTGCCAGTTTTTTTGGCGGGCTGCTTATTCGAGGCGGTAGCCACCACAGTCGGGCAATGGTGGTTGCACTGCTTATTGCTATGTCATACGCGTTTGTTTCAGGTCTGGCGATACCCGCGCGCAGGGCGAGCCTGATGATAGCGCTTGTGACCATTGTGGTCTTGCGCCGGCGGCAGGTAAGACCACTCACGGTCGTTTCTACGGCATGCATTGTTGTGGCAGTTTTCTCACCGATCGCTTCTATGGCGCCGGGCTTCATGCTTTCTTTCGCCGCCGTGCTCGTGCTCATCTGGCTGGCGCAACGTCTGGGTAACGGATCTGAGAGATCGCTCGCAGCTCGACTGCTTTCCGGGATCAGGCAGCTGAGTGTCGTCCAGGGTGTGCTTTTGCTCGGGCTGCTGCCGTTAACCGTCCTGATCTTCGATCGCGTCGCGTTTGCTGCACCAGTGGTAAACCTGATCGCGGTGCCGGTGTTCAGTTTGGTGACCGTGCCGTTCACGCTCGCCGGATTGCTTCTTGATGGTCCCTTTCAGGTACTCGGCGACCCGGCGCTAAATGTCGCCGCGATTAGCCAGGAATTCCTGGAGATCCTGATCGTTATGGCGGCGCAGCTCCCGGGAGCCGGCCATACGATGTCGGCAGTTACGGGGACCGCCTGGTTGTTGCTGTTTCTGCCAGTCTTGTGGGTCATCTTGCCCCCGGGCTGGCCGGGTCGCCGTCTCGCGCTAATCGCCGTCATCGCCCTTGTACTGCACAAACCGGCGCGCCCGGACTACGGTTGCGTGGCAGTTGATGTGCTCGACATTGGCCAGGGGCTGGCTGTAGTGCTGCAGACGCAAGCCCACACAGTCGTATTCGACACCGGCCCGGCATTCAGGGGCGGCGGCAATGCGGCGGAAGCCGTGGTCCTGCCGTACCTGGCGAGCAAGGGAGTGAGCCATGTCGACACTCTCATTGTCTCGCATTCGGATTTGGACCATTCAGGCGGTGTCGAGGCGATGCTGGATCGTGTCACTGTTGCGGAGTTGTTGGTCGGAGAATCGCTAAGTGGGCAGGAGCGGGCGCAGGCCTTCTGCAATGCTGGCGACAAGTGGGAATATGACGGCGTCGAATTTTCATTCATTTATCCGCCAAAAGAAGGGCTGCGTGACGGTAATGACGCCTCTTGTGTCTTGCACGTTGCGGCGGGCGACCATCAGCTGTTGATCACTGGCGATATCGAGAGGCCGGCAGAGCAGCAACTCGTCCGTAATGGTTTGCTCGATGGCGTTGATGCCGTCGTTATTCCTCACCACGGTAGTCGAACGTCTTCAACGGCGTCTTTCGTCAGCGCATTGACGCCAGATTTGGCCATTGTGTCAGCAGGTTTCGGAAACCGTTGGGGCTTCCCGAAAGACGATGTCGTGGCACGATGGGCCGGCGTCGGTGCCCGGGTTTTGGAGACATCGACCTCCGGAGCCATCGGTATTCGCCTCTGTGAGCACTCAGGCATGGAGGCAGTGACTGAATACCGGCATGAGCGTCGTCGAATCTGGAATGAATAACCGGTATATTCCATTTTTCCTCTGAGTCGGCTTGTATGGTTGAAATAGTCAAATCTGGCGGCTGGTTAATGGCGCCCATCATCCTCTGCGCGATCATCGCGATGGGGATTATTCTCGAGAGATTCTGGACGCTGCAGCAAAAGCGCGTTATCCCGGAGGATCTGACGAGCAAAGTGTGGGGCTGGGTCAAGAAAGACCAGCTTGATCAAAAGCAGATCCAGAGCCTGCACCAGGGTTCAGCGCTGGGGCAGATCCTGGCGGCTGGCCTCATTAACCGCGACCGCGAACGTTCTGTGATGAAAGACAGCATCGAGGATACGGGGCGCCATGTTGTGCATGAGCTCGAACGCTACCTGGAGACCCTCGGGACGATTGCGGCGGTGTCACCGTTGCTGGGTCTTCTGGGTACTGTTATCGGCATGGTCAAGGTATTTGCGGCTATCACGACGCACGGTGTTGGTAATCCGACCGTTCTTGCCGGTGGTATCGCAGAGGCGCTCATTACGACAGCTGCGGGTCTGACCGTGGCCATTCCAGCCATGGTTGGCTATCGCTATTATCGGAACAGGGTAGATACGCTGGTTGTCGACATGGAGAAAGAGGCGATCAAACTCGTCGAAGCACTCCACCGCCGCCAGGAAAAGGGTCAGGGATGAAACTCAACCTGCGGCCTCGGACACAACCCGAGGTTAATATGACCTCGTTGATTGACGTTGTTCTCCTGCTGTTGATCTTCTTTATGGTGTCGACGAGTTTCGTCAAGCAGTCGCAAATTGCGATCAGCCTTCCAGAGGCAGAAAGCGCCGCCATTGTCGAAGAAGTGCCTGAACAGATCGATATCATGATTACCGAGACGGGTGTTTATCTGATAAACGGCCGCGAACTCATCAATAGCCGCCCCGAGACGATCCGCAATGCTCTGCAAAAAGTATCGGCCGGCAGCAATTCGTTGCCATTAACGATCAGTGCCGATGCCAATGCGAGGCATCAGGACGTGGTTACGGCGATGGACGTGGCCGGCCGACTTGGATTCGTGCAAATAAGCATTGCAACAGTAAATGATACGGAGTCCGAGTTAGATCGGCCGGGGCCAACAGATTAACGTGAGCAGGAGATTAGATCCCAGGGTACGCGTCGTGTACGGGCGGCTGTGGCGATATGTTGTACCGCACAAGTTAGTTGCAGTGATTGCTGTTATTGCCATGGCGGCGACCGCGTTTATCGAAGCCGGTCTCGTCTATCTGCTCGAACCACTGATGGATGAAGCGCTTGTCGCCCAGAACCTTGAGACGGTTCGATGGATGCCGATCGCCTTTGTTGCCATTTTTGCGCTCCGCGGCCTCTCGGGCTTTGCCACTGAATCGTCGCTCGGCTATATCGGCCGAAGTGTCATTAGCTCGTTGCGCCGCGACGTGTTCCGCAAATTCCTGACGCTGCCGACGCGCTTCTTCGAGGAGCGAAGCACGGGGCCACTGCTCTCACGCATGACCTACAACGTTGAAATGGTGGCCGAATCCGTAACCAGTGTCGTAACCATTGCGGTGCGTGACATTCTGACGCTGTTCGCTGCGATCGGAGTCATGCTGTTGCAGAGCCCGAAGCTGGCGGCGTTCGTCGCCATTGTATTCCCCGTTGTCGCGATCATGGTTCGGGTGCTGGGCATCGCGTTTCGCCGCTATAGCGGTCGTATTCAGGATTCGATCGGCGAGGTCACTCAGGTAACCGAGGAAGCTGTAACCGGTAACCGTATAGTCAAGATATTTGGTGGCTACGAATATGAGAAAAACCGCCTGGAGGAAGTAGACAGTCGCAACAAGAGACAAAACCTCAAGCTTATTCGAGTGCGCTCAATGGGCGTCGGGATTACGCAGACGATTTTCGGTTTTGGAGTTGCCGGCGTCATCTACATGGCTGGTCGTGAATCGGTCGCCGGTAACCTCACGCCCGGCCAGTTCATTTCGTTCTTCAGCGCCATGATGCTCATGTTGCAACCCGTTAGACGCATTACAAACGTCAATGCGACCTTGCAGCGAGGCGTCGCAGCGGCAGGCAGCTTATTTGATGTCATCGATGAACCGGATGAAGTCGACAACGGTACCAGGACTGTTGAGCGCGCGAACGGATCCGTTGAGTTTCGCAATGTAAGTTTTGCCTACAATGAAGAAACGGGTGCGGTTCTCAATAATATTTCTGTCGCGGTAGAACCGGGAGAATCCCTGGCTATTGTCGGTCATTCAGGTGGAGGAAAGTCTACGCTCGTCAGCCTGTTGCCACGTTTCTATGACGTAGATAGCGGAGAAATTCTGCTGGACGACACACCGATTTGTGATTACACACTCAGCAGCTTGAGAGACAATATCAGCCTTGTTAGCCAGGACGTGGTGCTTTTTAACGACTCGATTCTGAACAATCTGGCGTACGGCGAGCTGAAAAAACACTCGCATGAGGAATTACTGAAGGCAGCCGAGGCAGCCCACGTGCTCTCGTTTGCGAAAGAGCTGCCGGACGGACTGGATACGATGGTGGGCGATCGTGGTGTATTGCTGTCAGGAGGCCAACGGCAGCGAATTGCCATAGGGCGAGCCTTGCTTAAGAACGCACCGGTATTGATCCTCGATGAGGCAACATCGTCACTCGACACGAAGTCAGAGCGTCGGATTCAACAAGCGTTGCACGTACTCATGAAGAACCGCACAACACTTGTTATCGCGCATCGATTATCGACGGTCGAGCGCGCTGATCGCATTATCGTTCTGGACAAAGGGCAGGTCGTTGAATCCGGTACTCACAAGGAGTTGCTTGATCGTGACGGGCAATACGCGGCACTGTATCGTATGCAGTTCAGTGAAGAGTGACGGCTAGCCATATGTATAACTGGCTTCATCGCATGTGGTACAAGGGCGCGCCATATTATCGCCTGTTCATTCCTTTGAGCGGCATGTATTGGCTGCTGATTACACTGCGCCGGTTCCTGTACCAGATCGGACTATTTGGCCGGCAAAAAGCCGCCGTTCCGGTGGTTGTTGTTGGTAACATCACGACCGGCGGAACGGGCAAAACTCCTGTCACAATCTGGCTGGTTAATGCACTAAGCACACGCGGCTTTACCCCTGGAATTGTAAGTCGTGGATACGGCGGTAGCCGTTCTACGACATCGATGCGCGTTGACTCTGCCAGCGACCCCGCAGTTGTCGGTGACGAGCCCGTATTGCTCGCGCGGCGAACCCAATGCCCGGTGGTCGTCGACGCCAACCGGGCGAGGGCGGCGCAAATGCTGGCAGATGACGGCGTGGACGTGATCGTTGCCGACGATGGGCTGCAACATTATGGGCTCGAGCGAACTTATGAGATTTGTGTTATCGACGGTGCCCGCGGTCTGGGTAACCGTCTGCTTCTGCCGGCTGGTCCGCTTCGAGAGACCATTGCTCGCCTGGAAGAGGTGGATCAGGTATTGATAAATGGGCAGCGACACGAAGAGGGGGCAGACATCACCGCAGGTGAGCAGAACGCTATTGAGTTCAACCTGGTTGCGAGTGAGGTCGAGCGACTCAATGGCTCGCTGGCAAGGTCGATCGAACGTTTTTCCGGAACGACTGCGCATGGCGTCGCAGCGATTGGGAATCCGGCGCGGTTTTTCGACATGCTCCGCGCGCACGGAATTCAAGTTATTGAACACGCCTTCCAGGACCACGCTGCAATAAGTCAACGTGACCTGGAATTTGGCGACGACTTCGATGTCTTGATGACTGAAAAAGATGCCGTCAAACTGGGGCATGTCAGGTCAGATAAGTATTGGGTTGTGCCGGTGGACATGCAGATAGATGCTGCGGCGGCCGGGCCATGGCTGGAACAGGTTGAATCGCGCCTGCGCAGCGAAATGGAACCCTGATGACTGGTTTTGTTGTTGTAATTCCGTCCAGATACGCTTCCACCCGCTTACCGGGGAAGCCATTGCGCGAGATCAACGGCAAGACGATGTTGCAGCATGTTTATGAGCGCGGCATGGAAAGTGCCGCCACTGATGTTGTCATCGCGACTGACGACGATCGCATTGCTCATGCAGCGGAGGCGTTTGGCGCGCGGGTCTGTATGACGAGCGACAAACATCGGTCAGGGTCTGAGCGCATTGCCGAAGTCTGCGACGTCATGGACTGGCAAGACGATCGTATTGTCGTAAATCTTCAAGGTGACGAACCAACGATGCCAGCTGCGTTGATCAACCAATGCGCGGTGTTGCTCCAGGACTCGTCATCGGACATCGCGACCCTGGCGTCGCCGGTTCGAACGCAGGAGGATCTGAATAATCCAAATGTGGTTAAAGTCATTGTCGATGACAGTGGTAAGGCAATTTATTTTAGCCGGGCGGCAATTCCGTTTGCGCGTTCAGAAGATCAGGAAACGGTAGCGCTCGATGTCGCGTTGCATCACCACGGTATCTACGCTTACCGCTGCGGCGTGCTGCGCCGGCTCGTTGCGGCCGAGCCTTCAAAGCTCGAGGTCGTGGAGCAACTTGAACAACTGCGTGCATTGTCACTTGGAATGTCGATTCGAGTAGGGATTCCTAGCGAGCGGCCCGGAGCAGGTGTTGATACCGAGCAAGACCTGGCCACAGCCGCTGCGGAGCTAAGGAACTAGCAACGGTGCATTCGCGCGCAATCGAAATGTCATGCCCTTGCGGCCGGCGCCTGATGGCGCAGTGGATGGCATTTCTTCTGGCGATTGTATCGCTGGGCGTCACCACTAGTGGAAATGCGGCAGATGCTAATCCGTTATTCCAGAGCGATGAGGTATTGAAGGCCGTGCTAACCGCGCCGATCGCACAAGCCTACGATCAGCGGGATCAGGAAGTTCGAATCTACATTCCGGGTCAGTGGGCATACGTCGACGATGATGGCCAGGCGAAGAGAATTGAAGTTTCGATTCGCACACGTGGGAATTTTCGTCGAGAGTATTGTTCGTTACCGCCGCTGCAACTCAACTTCAAGAAGTCGCAGGTAAAGAAAACGCTGTTCGCGGGCCAGGATAAGTTGAAGCTCGTGGCGCCGTGCAAGAGTGGCGTGAGGTTTCGCCAATACGTCATTCTCGAGTATTTGGCGTACCGGACGCTGGAAATTCTGACGGACTACAGTTTCAAGACGCGGTTATTGCGCCTGACTTACGTTGACAGCGAGGAGAAGCTGGATCCCTGGACCGATATCGTCTTTCTTATCGAGGACGATTCCGATGTCGCGAAGCGTCTGGGCCTGGAGAGGATCAAGATACCTCGAATTGAGTTCGATGAACTCGATCGTGAAAAGACAGCGCTGGCCGAGTTGTTTCAGTTTCTTGTTGCGAACAATGACTATTCGGTGCTTAGGGCAGCAGAAGGTGAAGACTGCTGCCATAACGTAGAAGTCATGGTGGGGGAGGGTCCTGATGGGCCACGAATTCCCATTCCATTTGACTTCGACATGTCAGGCCTGGTCAATGCAAGTTATGCGGCTCCGCCTTCGCACTTGCCGATTCGGGATGTGAGATTTCCGTACTACACGGGTCTCTGCCATCCGCCTGGCGTTTTGGAAGCTGCGATTGCTCACGCAAACTCAAAACGTGAAGAAATTTTCGCGCTCTTCAGCAATTCGGAAGAGTTGAATCCGAAGGTCAAATCCAAGGCGTTGATGATGGTCGAGAATTTCTTTAACGTCATAAATACGCCGAAACGAAAAAGGCGGGAACTCGACGATCATTGCCGCGGCAAAAAATTGCTAGCGGAAATGCTGAACCCGACTAAAGATTCGACATAGGTCCGGTCGGATCGGTGCGTGCTTTCTTTTCCAGCGCTTTAGCCGCTTTTGCCTGCTTACGCCGAATTTTTCTCTGCACGACATGCTGCGATTCGAGTCCGTCGCCAAATGCGCAAACTGCGACTGCCGCATAATTGAAGAACACCGTCAATACAACGGCAATTTCCAGCGACTTGATTCCCGCACAGATACCGACACCGACGGCGGAGAGGATGAACAATGTGTCGAATGTGTCGCTGAGGGCTCTTCGGAAACGCACTCCGGCGACAATGCCGGCCAGGCTGAAGGCCAGCGCGAGACTGTGCTGAACCACGGTGACAATTCCGGCAACGACCGCAGGCAGGACCAGTGCTGTCGTGTCAATCGAGTGGTCGTAGACGCTGTCAGTGTGTATGGACCTGTAAACCCATGAAACGGGCAACATCAACACCAGCGTTGCTATCATCGCGTAAAACAGTGACAGCGCGCCTCGAAGCCATGCAGGTCCTTTCGCCAGCCGCGCTTTCGAAGAATCGGTGACGATCTGCTCGATCTCTTCGTCGTCTGCGCTGAGAAAGGCCTCCTCGAGGTCGTACGAGTAAGCGCTGCCGTAGCTGGCGATGTCACCAACTCCGCCAAGTGGCAAGTTATCAACGGCATTGGGGAAAGCCATGACAAGGACTGCGATCACCGCAGCCAACGCCGCATAGTAGACCGTGAGTTTGACCAGCACCCGACGCAAAATTCTGCGGTGGGATGCAAGCAAACTGGTAGAGCGTTTATTTTCGTCCATCGCGCAACCTTAGTGCCAATCTCGGGCTATGGCAATGCATAATATGCGCAAGCAGTCCGGGCGAATTAGCGCGCAGCAAGCAGTGTTTCAGCCCGAACCTGGCATGGTAAGCTGGCGGGCGATAACTGCTTCCATAATGCGAGTACACAAGATTCATGATCCTCGTTGCCGGCTCAGCCAACCTCGACTTTGTTGTTCAAGTGCAGCACATCCCGGCTCCGGGTGAGACAGTGCTTGGACGGAATCTCGCTTTCTTCCCGGGCGGCAAGGGTGCCAATCAGGCAATCGCCTGTGCTCGCGCCGGTGGTGCGACAACTGAAATGTTGCTCGCATTAGGTGACGACTGGTTTGCCGATCCAATTGAAGATTCACTGTCGAAGGCCGGTGTTTGGATGCACCGCGTGATACTGCCAAAGAGCAGAACCGGCGCAGCTTTCATCTCGGTGTCCGATGATGCGGAGAACGCCATTACCGTCGCACCCGGTGCGAATAGTGGGCTGTCTGCCGATGATCTTCCCGCGCTTGGCGGCTTCACCCATTTGCTGTTGCAACTTGAAACTCCGCTCGATGTTGTGACTGAATATGCGCGTGTCGCGCAAGAGCAGGGCGTGAAAGTCGTCTTAAATGCTGCTCCGGCGCAAAACCTGCCTCCGGAGCTTGTGGCAGTCATCGACGTTTTAATTGTCAATGAAGGCGAACTGGCTCTCGTCGCTGATCACGATGGTGATGTTGCGAGCTGCCTTGATCGCGTTGAAATTCCATGTGTGATAACAACCCTGGGCAGCCGCGGCTGTTGTGCAAAAACCGGGGACAACATAATTGTGCAGCCGGGATTTACGGTGCAGGCTGTTGACACGACGGCGGCGGGCGATACCTTCTGCGGCGTGCTCGTGGCTGCACTCAACCAGAAGCAACCCCTGGAAACAGCCTTGAAAAGAGCCAATGCGGCGGGAGCCCTTGCTTGTACCAGGCTTGGGGCGCAATCCAGCATACCCAACCGTGCGGACGTTGAGTTGCTTCTGCAAGACGACGCCCCAGGTGACAACACCCGGGCTGAGGCCCTCAGGGCGTATTGTGGATTCCTGCCGAAAAGCAGGCCTGGAGATTAACGTCGAGCGCTAATCGGCGTCCGTGCCATCCGGCTGTTTTTCCGGTGCAGCCTGTATGAACGCCTCGAGCTTGTTGCACGCATCAGTGACGGCAATCAGCCGCGGATAGTCATCGAGTGGCACCTTGAACCGGCGTGCGTTGTAGACCTGAGGTATCAGGCAGCTGTCTGCCAATGACACTGATTCGCCGAATACGAACTGACCGGCATCCGCAAAATTAGTCGCGGCAGTTTCTGCAGCCTTGAAGCCTTCGTGAATCCAGTGTGCGTACCAGGCTTCGAATTGTTCGTCGGATACGTCCAGCTCACCTTTCAGGTATTGCATTACGCGCAGATTGTTAAGCGGGTGAATGTCGCAACATATCGAATTACAAAAAGAACGGACCGCAGCGCGCTTTTGTGCATCAGCTGGTAATAGCGAAGGTTCGGGGTACATTTCTTCAAGGTACTCGAGGATGGCCAGTGACTGGCCCGTGCTGAAACTGCCATCTTCGAGAAACGGCACAAGCATCTGTGGGTTGCGTGCGCGGTAATTATCCTGGCGATGCTCAGCGATGCCCGGGAGTAGAGACACCGGGATTATTTCGTGATCGAGACCCTTGAGGTTGAGCGCAATACGTACGCGGTACGCCGCCGAAGAACGCCAGTAACTGTAGAGCTTCATCGTCACCCGGGCATTCTACCCGGTGT
>JAOTUU010000313.1 GCA_029863705.1 Gammaproteobacteria bacterium | reverse complement strand
GTCGGTGCCTTCCGTGGAAATACCTGGGTACCGTACTGAACAACGAAATCTACTTTATTTGTTCGAAAACCTAGTTGGTTCGCGCAGCGCCGCATGCATCAGCACCGTCGACCCTATTCAGGGATTTCGCCGCGATGTCGCCGAATTTCAAGCTTCGATACGCGTCGTAGTACAAAATCAGAAATAACGGAAAGCCGTTTGAAATATAGTTGCCGGTGCGAAGGCTGTGCGCAATGATCAGAACGAGAATTGCGGTGCTGGTCAACTTCTTCCAATAAACTGGCGAAGTATCCCGACGATCAGGAAAGCCGGTCCAAAGCAGTATCACGAGCAAATAGAAAACCAACGTGAATGGCACGCCGAACTCCGAAACGAGCCTGAGAAACAGGGAGTTCGCATCCCTCTCGTTCAAATTTCTGCCGAGCATCAACAGCGAATCGGGCAGGTACTTGTAATAGTTGTGCTCATGGCCTCCGAGCCCTGCCCCGAAAATCGGCTGGTCGACCGCGGAACGCGTGGTCACAACGGCATTCTTATACAGCGTCAGCGAGCTCAGGTTCACGTTCGCATGATTGCCTAGAACGAATGCGCTGTAAGTATCGACCAGTCGCATATTAATCTGTGGAACACTCGAGAACAGACCGATCACAGCCACTGCCAGTACGACCTTGGCCTTTGCGGACGACCAGGATGAGCGACGGAAAAAGAAAGCAAGCAACACGAGGCTCAGAATGAAAAATCCGACGCTCGAGAAGGTCAGGATATACGACAGTACGATCACGACCGATTTGAAAATAGACATACACGGGCGGCCCAGCAACGCACCGATCAGAATTGCGACCACACTCGGCGTCATGACAAAACAGTAATGTGCGGGTTCTGCAGCCAGCCCCGTTATTCGATGGACGTTCGCAAATGCATAGTCGATCTCGGGAGTCAGAAACTCGAAATATATGCCGAACAAGCCGAAAGCCAGCTCGAGAATCGCTATAAGGGCATATACAAAGGACAATTCCAGGTAGGTCGGGAATATCTTCGCCGTTAGCTCGCGTCCTCCTGCCACGACGATGGTGGAGCTGATGACGACCAGCGAGATCGCAAACGCCTGGGTCAAATAGTTGCTCATCGAGCCACGGCCGAGCATGACCCCGACAATGCCCACCGCCAGCACGACGACAAGCGCGACAAGCACGCGCCGCTGTACGAGCAGCGGCCCTTTTGCAAGCGTGAAGAGTGTTGCGGACGCAACCAGAACGAGTACGCCGACGAACAAGTTCAGCTCCATACCCGGCAACGTATAGCCGTAGAGAAATACGGAAACAACAGCCAGAAAAATGCCGGTGTGTCGAATTCTCATCTGGAATTGGTCAGGTACGTCCGAACGACGTACTTGGCGACGGCGATTGCGTAATCGACGTAACAAAAGATGCGCGCACGGTGACCCATCCGGAGTTTTATCTGCAGCGCTTCGTTAAGGCCGCGAATATTGTCGCTCAACCCGCCGATCTGCATGCAAACCGGGGCTTTCGGCCAGAAAGCGGTAATAAGCGTCTCACCGGCGCGAAGCAGCAACTCGTAATCTCCACAAATCTTCAGTGACGCATCGAAATTGCCCACACGCCTGACGTAATCGAGGGACGTCAAGCTCCCGGGATGCAGTGTGCACATGTATCGCCTGAACAACTGCCATTGCCAGGATCGACCGACTTCACGGATCAAGCGTCCGTCGGGTTCCACGAGTCTCACGCGGCAGCTTACAAAGTCGCATTTTTTCAGAGTCTCCACAAACGCGAGGTACTCCTTGAACTCAGCCGGACGGATGTAATCGTCACTGCCCAGGAACATTACCCAGGGATGACTGCAGTACGTCAGCCCCTTGTTCCACGCTTCGTAAACGCCGGAATCCGGCTCTGAAACCACCACGCTCAGTATGTCGCCGAATTTCTCGGCGATACCCAGCGTATTGTCCTGCGACGCGCCGTCGATCAACACGACCTCACAGGAGACGGATGCGGCGACTGCGCGGACACTCTCGAGGCACCGCTCGAGTGTATCTTCCGAGTTATAGGTAGCAATAACAATATTGAAATCAATCATTGACGGCCACCAATCATCAGGTCGATCTGCGCATCAGGCTTTTGCACTGCGCATGATGTCGCGGTAGAGCTCAAGGTATTGCTCTGCAATCACGCGCGAATCGAAGCGTTCTCTCGCCTGCGACTGTGCATTACGACACATATCGGCCTGCACCCCGGGCGATTGTTCGAGCACCCAGCGAATACCCCGCGCAAGATCCTCCGGGCTGAAGGGTTCTGCCAGGTAACCGGTCACGCGATGTTCGACGATATCCTTCGGGCCGCCGGCATCGAAACAAACGACAGGCGTGCCACATAACATTGCCTCGACAAGCGTCTTGCCGAATGCATCCATGCGCGACGGCGCGACAAACACGTCCGCAGCACTGTACGCCGCGCGCAGGTCTTCTGTGCTGTCAAGATACCCCAGGCTCGTATTCGAAACGCCCATCGAATCCAGTTGCTCACTGCCGGAACGGCCGAAAGTGACGACGTGTACGTCGTCCGTGCGCAGCTCGTCGATAGCTTGCACAAAAAGGTCAAATCCCTTGTAGAAAATAGCGACGTTTGGTGCACCAATAAGCACGATTCGTTTGTCGCCATGCAATCCGAGAGCCTGCCGCGCCTCATGCCTGGGCAGCGGCGAAAACAACTGCGTATCGACATTGTTGCTGATAGTGGAGACGCGGCAGTCCCGGAATACCGCGGAGCGGCTGGCGCAATCTGAAAGCCAGCGACTGATGCCAACAATGCGAATATCCTCCGGAACGGATGCCTGCTTGCGCCGTACGACGAATCGGCTGAGGTCGTTGTCTCGATGACTCCGCAGTTGCGGACATGCCCCGCACCCTTCTATGTATCGCTCGCATTCCATGGAGTAGTGGCATCCTCCGGTGAACGGCCACATATCCCGGAGTGTCCAAACCAGGGGACGCGTAACCCTGCGGAGCGCCCTCGTGCTGACCAGCCCGCTGACCCAGTGCAGGTGCACGAGATCCGCCGAAAGGTAGGCCGGATGCCGCGTAAAATCGAGGCCGTCGAGACCCGTACTGAATATGCGCTTCTGCCTTTTGCGATAGATGCTCAGGGGAATGCGGGCGATCCGTCTTGACGCCGCCAGCTTGAGCCTCGCGAACGGCGAGTCGGCCAGTGAAATGACGGATTCATCATCGATAGTCGCGTTGCAGTTTGTCAGTATCGTCGAATCGACACCGAGCGCGCGCAATGCACAATGAAGCCAGTACGCGCCGAGGGTAGCACCGCCGCGTGGCTCCCACGTCACGAGGTGCACAACCTTCACCGGAATTCGCTCCTGAACCCCCTGCGACTCATCGGCAGTGTCGGCTCATTTTGGCGGGCGGTCATCGGCACCTTTTGCGAAATCGGCGTAGGCCAGCCGCAGTCCCTGCTCCAGATCCACC
>JAOTUU010000312.1 GCA_029863705.1 Gammaproteobacteria bacterium | reverse complement strand
CTGCCTATCTGCATTTTGCCTATTCCGTAAACCTCAATGATATGTTCACCGAGTCACAGTTTCCGGATCGTGTCTTTCGCTATCTTCCGATCTATACGCTGGTCGCGGGCGGTATAGGATTCGTCATTGGATGGATCGTAGGACGGAACGTGTAGTGTGATGCGAGACGTTTTCCGCGGCTACGAGGTTTGCTAGGCTAGGGTATGAGTGACGCCAATATTTGCAATCATGATTAAGAACCGACCTATACAATTGCTGTACGGCCAGCTCGGCTTGATTTTGCTTGTACTCTTGACTCCCGCCGTCATGAAGGCCGAATTTCCTGTTGCCGACAAGGTCGTTATCGAAAAAGCTGTCCGCAAGTTGCATCTCATGCAAAACGGCAAGGCGTTTCGTACCTTTAAGATTGCACTTGGTCTCAGGCCGGTCGGTGACAAAAAGAAGGAGGGCGATTTCAAGACGCCCGAAGGCAGGTATTACCTGGATAGCCGCAACCAACACAGCGATTATTTCCTGGCCATTCATATTTCCTATCCCGACTCAGCCGATCTGAGCGAGGCGAGGCAAACCGGTAACGACCCCGGTGGTGCGATCATGATTCATGGCCAGCCCAACGAGCCGACACGGTCCGAGACGTACTACCGCACGCAGGACTGGACCAATGGCTGCATTGCGGTCTCCAACTCCGACATGATCGATATCTGGCTCATGACCGGTGAGAACACACCGATTGAAATTCGCCCGTAACGAATACCAGATTCCGTCATGAAGAAAGTTGTTGATCTCATCGACGCCGAGGTATGGCCCGAGGGCAGCCTCGAGGTTCTCTCCCAGTTCGAAGTCGACCAGCTGAAAAGTGACGGTGCCGGCGGCCTGTATCCGATGCTACGTCGCTGCATGCTTGCCGTTCTGCATGCCGACAGCAGAATCGACGAGACTCGCGAGTTGCTGGAAGCCTACAAGGACTTCGAAGTCGGCTTCATTCAGCAGGATCGGGGCCTCAAGGTGTCCCTGACAAACGCGCCGGCCGAGGCGTTTGTGGACGGCAAGATGATTCGCGGCACACGCGAACTGCTGTTCGCTGTGCTTCGCGACATCGTTTTCATACGCAACGACATTATCGAAAGCGGTCGATTTGACCTGGATGAGTCGGATGGCATCACGAATGCCGTATTTCATATTGTCCGCAACGCTCGCATGCTGAAACTACCGGCGGAAGTAAATCTCGTGGTGTGCTGGGGAGGTCATGCGATCAGCCGGAGCGAGTATGACTACTCGAAGCTGGTGGGTTATGAACTGGGTCTGCGCGGACTCAATGTTTGCACGGGTTGCGGCCCGGGCGCGATGAAGGGCCCGATGAAAGGCGCGACGATTGCTCATGCCAAGCAGAGGGTGCGAGGCGGACGATACATTGGCATAACCGAGCCTGGAATAATTGCGGCCGAATCGCCAAACCCGATCGTCAATTCGCTTGTCATAATGCCGGACATGGAGAAGCGCCTCGAGGCCTTTGTTCGGCTGGGGCACGGCGTTATTGTATTTCCTGGTGGAGTGGGTACGGCGGAAGAAATCCTCTACCTGTTGGGTGTCTTGCTACACCCGGACAATCAGCGGCAACCGATGCCGTTTATCATGACAGGACCGGCGTCCTCGGAGTCCTATTTCCGAAAGATCGATGCGTTCGTCCTCGCAACGCTCGGAGAAGAGGCCCGTAGCCGCTACCAGATTATCGTCGACGATCCTCGCGAGGTTGCACGTCAAATGAATGCGCGCCTCACAGATGTACTCAATTTTCGAACGAAGCATGGCGACGCGTACTTTTTCAACTGGCGCCTGCGAGTCGACCGGGAATTCCAAAGACCATTTGTCGCAACCCATGAAACCATGCAGGGCCTCGATATCAGCGAGGATCTTCCAGGCCACGTACTTGCGGCGAATCTGCGGCGCGTGTTTTCCGGCATCGTTTCCGGCAATGTTCGCGAAGACACGGCTGAAATCATCGAACGCGATGGACCCTTCGAGATCAAGGGATCGCAGCGCATGATGGAGCTGCTCGACAAGTTGCTGGCGGGTTTCGTTGCTGATCGACGCATGAAAATTTCGACCGGAGCCTACCGTCCCTGCTATGTGATTAAGTAAAACCAACAAGTAAGTGTATGAATTAAAAGACAAAAAAGGATCTGGCACTGTGATGCAGTTCCTGTGATTTGAGCAGCTCGAGACTTAATATTTAGTCAATGGAATGACCGAGCAAACTCAATGCCAGATAGCAAGAACATGAGATGGGTCGATAGCTTTGGCACGGAAGCCGAGCCGGACTCGAAAACAGATGCGACGACTCTCAAGCATGTTGAGCCAGCCGCGAATGACGCCGATGGCTGGAAACAGTATCGCCGATGGATTTCGAAGGCACCGGCACCACGCGGGCGACGCGTGGGTATTGATCCGTCGCTGTACTCATGGAAAGGTTACCGCGACTGGTCAGACCAGGTGAAACGCAACTGGATGAAAGAGCCCGACAAGGATTAGACCTTTCGATTTGACATATGCAAAACGCCGGCTCAAAGCCGGCGTTTTGCATTGGGTCCGAGCACGCCATGTTGTGAACTCAAGGTGTGATTTCGGTCTGCCGGAAAAGGGGAACTGCGTCTTGTTTCCAGACTATTTTTCAGTGGAATCAAAAGTTGTGGAACAAGCTGTGATCTGTCTCACGGCCATTGGGTTTTGGCGGCCCTATAGTCAACCCTACCGATTGGCCAACGTTGTCTTCAGAGTATGTCAAACAACTGCAAGAAATCTGCATCTGCTGTCGATGTCCTAAAGAGCGAGTCGGCGCGTCAGCGCTGGGAAATGTTCCACCGGGCCATCGCCCATGCCAAGGAATACAACAACGCGTCGCTGGCCGAAGCGGAGACGCACGGCCGTGACGCGAACAGTGCCGGGCCGCTATTGTCGATCATACGATAGACGCATCGTTGTGGAACGGCTGCTTCAGTACATTGACGATATCGACGACCTCATCGGAGCGTTTGGCCTCGTTTATGAACGACTTCGCAGACTACTCCTGACGATCTTGACGCTGCTCGTTTTCCTGGTATCAACCGGCGCCGGTATCGTGCTTGCTGCCTGGCATCCTCCCATCGCACTGGCAACCTGCCTGCTTCTTTTCGTCGCGCTCCTGTACCGGGCGGTTACCGCGCCCTCCGGCGATCCGCTACGGTCGATCTGAAATTTCCTGAATCGGCCTGAGTCCGAGGCTTGAATTCACTGGAATAGTCCCCATCGTCACTGACTTCGATCAGGAGTATTCGGCGTGGCGGACAGCAAAAAGCGAGAAACACTGGGATTTCAGACAGAGGTGCGTCAGCTCCTCAAGTTGATGATCCATTCCCTGTACAGCAACAAGGAAATTTTTCTTCGCGAATTGATTTCCAACGGGTCTGACGCGGCGGACAAGCTGCGCTTCGAGTCACTGGCTGCTCCGGATTTGCTGGGAAGC
>JAOTUU010000004.1 GCA_029863705.1 Gammaproteobacteria bacterium | reverse complement strand
CGCCGTGAATTCCCGTTGCCGATACTTCCCCGCACGCCCAAAGACCGGTAAGCGAAGATCGGCCGAGGCTGTCTACCTGTATACCACCCATGTGATAGTGCGCAGCCGGCACTACGGGGACGGGGTCAACGTATGGGTCGAAGCCGGCGTGTTTCGCAGCGGCGAGGGCGCCGGGAAACGCTCCAGCACCTTTCGAGCGCAGCGCTGGTGCCATATCAAGGAACACTCTCTGCCCACAGGAAACTCTCGCGTGAATAGCGCGAGCAACAACATCGCGTGGCGCGAGCTCCGCCAATGCATGAATGTCCTGCATAAAGCGATGCCCTGATTCGTCCAGAAGCGTAGCACCGGCGCCTCTAAGCGCTTCTGTGAGCAGGGTGAGATTGCTGCCGCCGGCTGCCACGGCCAGTGCCGTCGGATGAAATTGCACGAACTCTACGTTTGCGAGCTTCGCGCCAGCCCGTGCTGCCATGGCGAGGCCATCACCGGTCGACTCAGGAGGGTTGGTTGTGCGTTCCCAGGCCATGCCGATACCACCCGTCGCAAGCACGACATGAGGTGCCGGGATATTCATCCAGCCGCCGACCTGATTGCAAGCGACAACGCCAGCCACCTGTCCCTTGCTGATGAGGAGGTCGCCAACAAAAGTATCAGTCAATACAGTGATTGAAGGTGACTCAGCGACGTGTCGCACGAGTTTCCGCATCAAGATATTGCCGGTTGCATCTCCTCCGGCATGCACAACACGCGCATGCTGATGAGAGCCTTCGCGTGCGAGCTGCAATTCGCCCGTCGCTTCCCTGTCAAAGTTGATACCTTCGTCCAGTAGCCAGCGTAACGCCAAAGCCCCGTCTTCGGTCAGTGTGCGGACCCGCTCTGGATCGCAAAGCCCTGCGCCGGCAGAAACAGTGTCCTCCGCATGCGCCTGCGGCGAGTCGCCGGGGCCAACGGCAGCGGCTATGCCTCCCTGTGCCCAGATACTCGATCCACCTTCAAGATGAGGCGTTTTGGAGATCAGGGTTACCGGACGAGGCGCCAGAGACAGCGCACAGGTCAGCCCGGCGAGGCCCGAACCGACAACAATTGTCCGTTCGGTGTCTCTCATTGCAGATTCCGTTGACAATGCTTTGTCCTCAAACCTTAACCGCGAGCATCCGCTCCACCGCCCGGCGCGCCCTATCCGCCACCGCAGGATCAATCTCGATCTTCGGTCGCAAGGTCTCAAGGCATTGCTGAATATTTGCGAGCGTGATGCGCTTCATGTGTGGGCACAGGTTGCAAGGGCGAATGAATTCAACGTCTCGTATTTCCGCCGCAACGTTGTCACTCATCGAACACTCGGTAACCATCAAGACACGACGTGGCCGTTCGCGGTGCACGTAAGACTGCATTTGGGCTGTTGATCCGACAAAGTCGGCCGCCCTCAAGACGTCAGGCGGACATTCCGGGTGTGCGATGATCGTCAGCTCATCGAATTCCACTCGATACTGTTCAAGTTCTTCGGCACTAAAGCGCTCGTGAACTTCGCAGTGACCTTGCCATGTAATAATCTTCACATCCGTTTGCATGGCGACGTAGTTCGCCAGGTATTCGTCGGGCAGGAAAATCACCTCGCCCGCACCGAGCGACTCTACGACTTCCACGGCATTTCCGGAGGTGCAACAAATATCAGATTCCGCTTTAACTGCGGCAGAGGTATTAACGTAAGTGACCACCGGTGCACCGGGGTTTTGGGCCCGCAAAGCACGAATGTCTTCGGGGGTGATGGACTCGGCAAGTGAGCAGCCCGCCCGCTCGTCCGGGATGAGAACGGTCTTTGACGGATTTAATAACTTGACTGTTTCAGCCATGAAATGGACGCCCGCCATGACAATGACATCGGCATCGGCATCTGCCGCGCGTCTGGCGAGAGCGAGTGAATCACCGGTGATATCGGCAACGCAATGGAAAATTTCCGGTGTCTGGTAGTTGTGCGCGAGCACCACTGCGTTGCGTTGTGCCTTGAGATTGTTGATTTGTTCAACGAAGCCCGCATGCACGGCCCATTCGACGTCCGGAATTACATGCCGCACCTTATCGTAGAGCGGGTCCAGGGGCGCCAGAGCTTCGGCAGATACTGCTTGTGTCGACACGAATCACCTATATTTTGAGTAGGACAGAATTGATTGCTTGTGAAACAGTTATGCTCTAAACGAGCATATGTGTATATACTCTCAGAGAGCATAATCGGAGTCAATGGTCTTGGATGCGCAGAATGTAGTGATCAACCTCACCGCGGTTATCGTCGCGGTGACCGGCAACCAGCCCCGTGTTCTCATCGTCAATGCAGAAGACGCCTCAGACTTTAGCGGCTGCGGACTTCCCAGTGGTCCGTTCGATCCAACACATCATGACAGTCTGGAAAGCGGCCTCAGGCGTTGGGTCGAGGCCCAGACCGGCCTTGATCTCTACTATGTCGAACAGCTGTATACCTTTGGTAATCGCAATCGCGATCCCGGGGAAATCCGTGGTGGGCCGCGAGTCGTATCGGTTGCCTATATCGCATTGGCTCGCGAGGATGCTGTTATTGAGAAAAATGCCGGGTGGCAAGACTTGTACGGCTATCTGCCCTGGGAAGACTGGCGCAAAGGCTATCCAGCGATGATTGGCGAAACCATAGCGCCGGCATTACACAACTGGGTAAATAGCGCCATTTCGGGCAAGTCCCGAAAGGCCCGGAAAGAACGTGTCAATGTTACTTTTGGGCTGAAACCGGGCGAGGAAATAGACAGCGTTCTATCACTCGAGCGCTTCGAGCTCTTGTACGAAGCCGGCATTGTCGCGGAATCCGGGCGCGATCAAAGCACCGAATTTGCAGCCGTAGAGCTCGGACAACCACTCAATTCAGACCATCGCCGAATTCTCGCGACCGCGCTGGGACGGCTTCGTGGCAAGCTTGCCTATCGACCCGTTGTGTTCGAGTTGCTACCTGGTGAGTTCACGTTGTTGCAATTGCAGCGGGTAGCCGAAGCTCTTAGCGGTGCGACCCTGCATAAACAAAACTTTCGTCGCCTCGTTGCCAAAGCCGATTTGGTTGAATCTGTCGGCCGCACTACTGCGCTCAACCGCGGCCGTCCGGCAGAGTTGTTTCGGTTTCGGCGGGAAGTATTGGGTGAAAGGCTGACAGTCGGATTATCACGCCCGATTCTCCGAAGCCCGGACGCTTCAGCATAACGGGGCCGCTCCATAGTTGTACCCGCCCGCCGCAAGACCGATACTGTAAACATGAGTTTCCACAGCTCTTTAGCAAATCAGTTGCTCATCGCCATGCCGGGGATGCCTGACCCCAATTTCAGCACCACGGTTACGTTGATTTGCGAACATAACAGCGATGGAGCGCTTGGCATTGTCATCAACCGGCCACTGGACCTGGACCTCGGCGGCCTGTTCGAGCAGCTTGATGCCCAGAATTCCAACCCTGCTGCAAGCCAGGAACCGGTGCTTTTGGGCGGGCCCGTTAGCCCCGAACGCGGATTCGTGCTGCACAGCCCGGCCGAGGTGTTTGAGAATTCGCTGGCCCTGTCGGACGATATTCTACTGACGCTGTCACGCGACGTACTCGACGCAATGGCAGCTGGCAACGGCCCTGACAAAACACTTGTTGCGCTGGGGTATGCGGGATGGGGTGCCGGCCAACTCGAGGAAGAAATGTTGGCAAATTCCTGGTTAAGCGTGCCAGCCACTCCCGAAATTGTCTTCGATACACCATTTGGCGAACGCTGGATGTCTGCCGCCCAGTCAATCGGCATCGACATCAGCCAGATTTCTCCCGATGCCGGACACGCCTGACCTCGGCCCGAAAACCATACTGGCGGTTGACTTCGGCCTGCGCCGCATCGGTATTGCGGTCGGCCAGTCGATTACCGGTTCTGCGAGCCCGCTCGGTGTTGTCCGAAACGGCGAGGAGGGCCCCGACTTCGAGAGCCTCGGCAAATTGATCAACGAATGGCAGCCATCGTTGGTTGTCGTCGGCATGCCACGTCATGTTGACGAAACGCCGAGCGACATGACTGCGCATGTCGAGTCTTTTATCGAAGAACTAAGACGTTACGACCTGCCCATAGAAACGATAGACGAGCGTAATACGTCGACTGAGGCCAGGGCGGTATTGAAGAATGCCCGAGCAACGGGATCTCGTGGACGAATCAAGAAAGAAATGATTGATAGCGCTGCGGCGGTATTTATTGCCGAGCGGTACCTGGCGTCACATAGATAGAATTTGTGGGAGCGGCTTTAGCCGCGACATCGGGTTTAGATTGTCACACGGCCGGCTCCCGCGATGCTTGGCTACTCGGCTGGCAGACGCGACATTTCTCTCGGTCATGTCTCGATCCCGCTTGACGGGAGCTCGCGATGCTGCGCTTTACTTCCCTCGATAAACGCCCCGTCCGCCAGCCCTGCGATGATGGTAGGAGGGCCGGGAGCGTGGGATCTTTTTTTCCGGAAATAAAGCGCAGCGCAGCGAGCCATTCCGGAAAAAAATGATGCCAGGCTAGACGGCCGTGTGGGAGACGTACCGTCGCGGCTTATTATCCCCCGTAGAGGGGAGAGACCGCTCCCACAAGTTCTCTACAGCTCTACTGCCAGGCAACCGAAGCGGCATCGAAGACAGGCCCGTCGACACAAACACGCTTCATCGCCGGGCCATCCGGTGTCTTTATGTTTACGGTGCAACCGGCACAACCGCCAACGGCGCAGGCCATGAACTCCTCCAGTGATACCTGGCACGGCAGGTCATAGCGCTTCGCAAATTCTGCAACTGCTTTGAGCATTGGTGTCGGGCCGCAGGCAAAAACCTGGGTCTTGGCCCTTTCGTTATCGTCGAGACTCTGCATCCACTCGTCGGCCAAATCCGTCACATAGCCCCGGTAGCAACCGTCAAAGTCTGACAAACTCGTTAGCCGTGAAGGCACGCCCCAGCTTTCTAACAATGGCATTGCGCTGTCGATGTCATCGGCCAGCCAGGGTGTAGGAAGTCTGGATTTCTCCAAACCGAAGGGAAACGGAATCTCTGAGCCCAGGATAGCCAGGGGTTTCCTACCCGTATCGCTCAAAGTTCCCGCCAGAAAAACCATCGGCGGGATGCCAACACCGCCGCCGATGAGCAAGGCGTTCGGGTGCTCCGGAGACGGCTCAAACGGCCGTCCTATCGGGCCAAGGATACTCAACACATCGCCCGGCCGTTTACCGGCCAGCAGGTGCAAACCTTCGCCGACAATTTTGTACAACACCTCGATGCAATCGTCCGTTGCTCGCATGATCGAAAGCGGTCGGCGCATGGGCAAAGTCGCATCACAATTTATGTGCACGAAACTGCCAGCCTTGGCCGCTGCAGCACACTTTGGCGCACGAATACGCATGATGAACTGATCGCCCGGATACGCCTCGATCAACACAACTTCACCGTCTTCAACGAACAGGGTTCCGCGATTTCTTTGTGCGTGTTTCTGCGCTGCTGTCGTCAAGTCGCCGCCATCGTCTTGCTGACGCGCTCAAGGACTGCCATGCGCACAGCGACGCCGTTCGTGACTTGTTGGGTAATGACCGAAGCCGAACTATCGGCAAGGCTTGATTCGATTTCGATACCACGGTTCATTGGCCCCGGGTGCATTACGATCGCATCGGGTGCGGCCAGTTCGAGGCGCTTTGCGCTCACTCCGTAGTTGGCAAAGTACTCGTCCATGCCGGGGATACCCTCAAGGCTATCCATGCGCTCGCGCTGAATACGCAAAGCCATGACGACATCTGCGCCGCGGATGCCGTCATCGAGGTTATCGGTCAATGACGCAAAAGGCATCTCATCCGGGTCGGGCGCCAGTGCCGCCGGAGAAACAAGCCGCAACTCTCCTACGCCGAGTGTGTTTAGTCCATGCGCCGTTGATCGGGCCACGCGCGAATGTGCAATGTCGCCAACAATCGCGACAGTCAGGCCATTAAACCCGCCCTTGTTCTGGCGGATGGTGAGTAAATCAAGCAAACCCTGGGTTGGGTGGGATACATCGGCCTCACCAGCATTGAGAATACTGACATAGTCGTTGACGTTGCGGGCGATATGGGCCGGCACGCTCGCGCTGGCATCGCGGACCACCATGATGTCAACATGCATAGCCTGCAGCGTGTAGATCATGTCGAGGATGCTCTCGCCTTTCTTGCGCGAGGAGGTATTGACGTCGAGGTTGAGCACGTCGGCACCAAGGCGTTTTGCAGCAAGGTCGAATGACGCTCGCGTTCGGGTGCTGGGCTCGAAAAACAGGTTCGCCACGGTTCGGCCTTCAAGCGATCGACTGCGAGCGGGTATAGCTCCAAATGGGCTGATGAACTGCTGGGCCTCATCGAGTAATTCGATGAGTATGGTCTTGTCCAGGCCCTTAAGCGTCAACAAATGACGCAGGCTGCCATCGGCATTGAGCTGTAGTCCTGCATCGTCAATGGTGACTTGAATTATTTCGGTCGCTTGCATGGCGACGCAAGTTTACTGAGATCACGCCAGGCGCGCCAGCCTATCCGCCGAAGTTAATCTTGGCTTCGAGGTTGGAGCGAGAATCTGCGTGCGACATGGCTTCTTCGAGCGTGATTGAGCCCGCCTTGTACAGGCCAAGAAGCGCTTCATCGAAGGTCTGCATGCCCTGCTCACCGCTATCCTTATGTGCTTCTTTGACGTCGGAAATCTTGCCCTTGAGCATAAGGTCCTTGATATGCGGCGTGTTAAGCATGAGTTCCACGGCCGCAACAAGCTTACCGCTGCGGGAGCGCACCAGGCGCTGCGACAGAATTGCGCGCAGATAATGCCCGAGATCCATAAAGACCTGACCGTGCTGTTCCTGCGGGAAGAAGTTGATGATGCGATCGAGTGTCTCTGCGGCATTGTTCGAGTGCAATGTGCCGACGACCAGATGGCCAGTACCAGCCATATCCAGCGCCGCCTGCATGGATTCCGTATCCCGAATCTCACCGATCTGAATCACATCCGGTGCCGCGCGCATCGCGCTTTTCAGCGCCCTGCCGTACGACTTCGTATCCAGTCCGACTTCGCGCTGATTGACGATGGATTTCTTGTTTGGGTGCAGAAACTCAATCGGGTCTTCGATCGTAATAATGTGTGATGACGTTTTCTCGTTGCGGTGATTGACCATCGCCGCCAACGTCGTCGACTTGCCACAACCGGTGGCGCCCACCATTAGAATCAGGCCACGACGCAACATGATCAGCTCTTTGAGCTGCTTCGGCATACCGAGCTCCTCGAGCGTCGGCAACTCCGAGGTGATATATCGCAACACCATTGCAACGTTACTACGCTGGTGGAAGACGTTGACACGGAAACGACCCAGTCCGGGCTCCGAAATCGCGAAATCGATCTCGAGCTCGCGCATGAAGGTTTCCATTTGATCCTCGTCCATGAGCTCCATGGCCGCCTGTCTGACCATCTTTGGCGTCATCTCGAGCTTGTTGACGGGAATTATCTTGCCGTCAATCTTGATCTTGGCTGGCGAGAAAGGCGCGAAGAAAAGGTCCGACGCTTTCTTTTCGACCATCAATTTGAATAACGGCTTTACGTTCATTTATGCACTCTTGCGTGACGCTCAGAAAGTCTGAGCGGTATCATCTTCGATGATCTTGAGGCTCTCGGATTGCTGGTCGGCAATGGAGGAGTCGCGCTTGCTCTCAAGTTTGACGCGCAGCCTGAGTTCATTCTTGGAATCGGCATTGCGCATGGCCTCTTCGTAGGAAATTGCGGCATGCTCGTACAGGTCAAACAGCGCCTGGTCAAAGGTCTGCATCCCCAGGCGAGTGGACTTGGCCATAATCTCCTTGATCTGCCCGACTTCGCCTTTGAAGATGAGGTCTGCGACAAGCGGTGTGTTGAGCATTATTTCCATCGCGGCGATTCGCCCGACGCCGCCTTCTCTCGGTACGAGGCGCTGCGAAATAAAGGCTTTGGTGTTCAAAGAAAGATCCATCAGCAATTGCTGACGCCGCTCCTCGGGGAAGAAGTTGATAATTCGATCGAGCGCCTGGTTCGCGCTGTTGGCGTGCAAGGTCGCAAGACACAAGTGACCGGTCTCGGCGAATTGAATACCGTATTCCATCGTTTCGCGATCGCGGATCTCACCGATGAGTATGACGTCTGGTGCCTGACGCAGCGTGTTTTTCAGGGCTGCATGCCATGTTTCTGTATCAACGCCCACTTCTCGTTGTGTGATCACACAACCCTCGTGCGGATGCACATACTCCACCGGATCCTCAATGGAAACGATGTGGCCACGCGAGTTATGATTGCGGTGCCCAATCATCGCCGCAAGCGTTGTTGATTTACCGGAGCCCGTACCACCAACGATGATGCAAAGACCACGTTTGTTCATGACGACGTCTTTGAGAATCGGCGGCAAATCAAGATCTTCGAGTGTTGGTATCTCTGTCGTGATCGTTCTCAGTACTGCACCGACATGACCCTGCTGAATAAACGCGCTGACGCGGAAACGGCCAATACCTTGTGGTGCGATCGCGAAGTTACATTCTTTAGTCGCATCAAATTCCTTGATCTGCTTGTCGTTCATGATCGCTCGGACCATGATCGCAGCCTGATCAGATGTTAACGGCGTATCTGTCGCTTTGTGGATCGTGCCGTCGACTTTGATCGCTGGCGGAAACCCCATTGTGAGAAACAAGTCAGAGCCTTCGCGCTCGACCATTTTTCTGAGCAGATTCTGCGTCAGTCTTACCGCTTGTTCGCGTTCCATTTTTCCTTTCTCCAGTCAGAAGAGCTGCAAGCAGCTATTCCTAGAAATTCTCTTTCTGAACTGCACGGAAGCGTGCTTCTTCCTTGTTAATCAGACCCTTCGACATCAGCTCGGCCAGGTTCTGATCGAGTGTGTGCATGCCTGCAGCCTGTCCGGTCTGAATTGCAGAGTACATCTGGGCAATCTTGCCCTCACGGATCAGGTTACGAATTGCGGGCGTACCGGTCATGATCTCGTGTGCAGCAATTCGTCCGCCACCAATTCTCTTCAGCAGAGTTTGCGAAATAACCGCGCGCAGCGATTCGGACAACATGGATCGGACCATTTCCTTTTCGGCGGCAGGAAACACGTCGACAATACGGTCAATGGTTTTTGCGGCCGAACTCGTGTGCAGCGTGCCGAATACAAGGTGTCCGGTTTCCGCGGCCGTCAGTGCCAGCCGAATAGTCTCGAGGTCACGCAACTCGCCGACGAGAATCACGTCCGGATCTTCGCGCAGCGCCGAGCGCAGCGCTTCGTTAAAGCCCAGCGTGTCGCGGTGCACTTCGCGCTGATTAATCAGGCATTTCTTGGATTCGTGTACGAATTCGATCGGGTCTTCAATCGTCAAAATGTGGTCTGGCTTGTTGTCGTTGATGTAATCGACCATCGCCGCAAGCGTCGTCGACTTACCAGAGCCTGTCGGGCCGGTTACAAGAACGATGCCACGCGGATGCATGGAAATATCCTTGAATATCGCAGGAGCACCCAGATCATCAAGTGTCAGTATCTCTGAGGGAATGGTCCTGAACACAGCGGCTGAACCGCGGTTCTGATTAAATGCATTTACGCGAAAACGGGCGAGCTTGGGAATCTCGAAAGAGAAATCGGTCTCGAGGAATTCTTCGTAGTCCTTGCGCTGCTTGTCATTCATGATGTCGTAAACCATGCTATTGACATCTTTATGGGTCAGCGCAGGCATGTTGATACGCTTGATGTCACCATCGACACGAATCATGGGTGGTACACCGCCAGACAGGTGCAGATCGGATGCGTTGTTCTTTACCGTGAACGACAGCAATTGGGCAACATCGACGGCCATGCTTCTCCCTCATATTATGGGTGGCCGGACTTACCATAACCCGGCACTGATCGAAGCCTAGTATAGCGAAGCACCCGGAGTAAAACGTGATTAGAGTCACGGAAAACTTGCGAGAAATCCGAGATTTGCTGGCGAAAGCCGCTGCTGATGCGAGCCGCGACCCGGCCAGTGTGAAATTGCTGGCCGTCAGCAAGCGGCAGACCATTTCTGCCATTTATGAAGCGGCAGCTGCCGGCCAAATCGATTTCGGCGAGAATCAGGTCGTCGAGGGGCTGGAGAAGATCAGGGCCGTGGCCGACAGTTCCCTCAAATGGCACTTTATTGGCCACCTCCAAACCAACAAAACGAAGGTCGTAGCCGAGCATTTTGACTGGGTACATTCAGTCGATCGCCTGAAAACAGCTGAACGGCTCAGCCGCCAGAGGCCTGCCAGCCTCGATGACCTCAACATCTGCCTGCAGGTAAACGTCGACGATGAGACGAGCAAATCGGGAATCACGGTTACAGATGTAGCCGATCTGGCCAAGCGCGTAGTGGGCTTGCCACGCATCAGGCTGCGCGGCCTGATGTGCCTGCCTGCAATACGCGACGATTTTGAGTCGCAACGCAAGCCATTTGCCTGCCTGCGCCGCCTTGCTGATCAACTTCGTGCCAGCGGCATACCTACTGATACTCTAAGCATGGGAATGAGTGGCGACTATCGTGCGGCAATTTTTGAAGGCGCTACAATCGTCCGCATCGGTACGGCCGTATTTGGACCCAGGAATGCAACATGAGTAACTACAAGGTCGGCTTCATCGGCGGCGGCAACATGGCACGGGCACTTGTCGGCGGTCTGCTCTCAAGTGGCTATCGGCCGGAAAACCTGATGCTTGCCGAGCCCAATGCCGAGCGCCGTGGTGTTTTGTCAGCGGACCTTCCGGGGGTTCTTGTTAGCGGGGACAATAACACCGTCGCAGAACGGGCGGACTGCCTGGTGCTGGCCGTAAAGCCGCAACTGATGCGTGAAGTCTGCCTCGATCTTGCCGATGCCGTGCAGGCTGGCCGGCCACTGGTTATTTCAGTCGCCGCCGGCACCCACAGTCGCGATATCGACGCATGGCTCGGCGATGGCCTGGCTGTTGTCCGGGTAATGCCAAACCAGCCTGCGCTGTTGTTGAAAGGTGCTTCAGGTCTGTTTGCCAATGAAGTTACCAGCAGCAGAGAACGCGACAGGGCGACTGAAATTTTGTCTGCGGTAGGCAGCGTTGTGCACGTCGCGGATGAAGGTGATATCGATGCCGTTACAGCGATATCGGGAACGGGTCCCGCCTACTTTTATTTGTTAATTGACATATTGATTCAATCTGCAGAAGACTTCGGCCTGGACTCACAGGCCGCCCACAAGCTCGTAATGGATACGGCGCAAGGATCTGCCTCGCTCGCGGCCGTGAGCGGCGAATCGATGGAAGCAATGATCGCGCATGTGCGCTCACCGGGCGGCACGACGGCTGCGGCATTTGAGGTCTTCGACGACAAGAACGTTCGTGATATCTTTGCAGCAGCAATTGCGGCCGCAAGGCAAAGAGCCGTCGAACTGGCAGAGACATCCGGTCAATGAAACCCGCACTTATCTTTATCATCAGTACTCTTGCGCAGCTGTTTCTGCTGGTCATGCTGTTGCGCTTTTGGTTGCCGTGGCTTAGAGCAGATTTCCGAAATCCTATCGCACAGGGCATTCTGCGAATAACCTCTCCGCTCGTGGTTCCGGTAAGGCGAATAATTCCACCCATCGGACGTCTGGATACCGCCACCGTTGTAGTCGCCTTCGCTATCCAGTATCTGACCTTGCTAATAATATTGACACTTAGCGCGGTGACGCCAACGATCGGACCCGTCGCCCTAACGTCGTTGATCGACCTTGTCTTGCTGTCGTTGCGCTTGTTTACCTTTGCGATCTTCATCTACATCATATTGAGCTGGATCGCACCCGGCACATACAACCCGGCCACCGCGTTTATCTCTATGCTTGTCGAACCCGTCATGGCACCGTTCAGACGCCTTATACGCCCGATAGGTGGGCTCGACATTTCCCCGATCTTCGCAATCATCGCTTTGCAGGCTGCCGCCATATTCTTAAGCACACTTCGACCCTTCCAGATTTGAGCAACATCGATCGCAGCGTTGCACGATGGCAGGGTGAAAATCTGATCGTGCAGGTGAGGGTTCAGCCGCGCGCAAGTAAGAACGAAATTCAAGGCGTGGAACACGGACAATTGCGCGTGCGAACCACGGCCGCGGCAACCGATGGCAAAGCCAACAAGGCTGTTATCGGTTTGCTGGCCGACTATTTGGGCGTGCCGCAGTCGCGCATCACCCTGACCCGAGGGTTGACGCACCGCAACAAACAAGTCTCTTTGGCAGGCCCGATAGAGGTGCCTGGCGACCTGCCGGTCGCGACACGAGTAGCAAATGGTTTATAGTATTTGCCGCAGCCGGAGGCGAGTATCATGAAAAACAAGCAAATTCTTATCGCTTTGTCATTACTCGGACTGGTGTCTGCCTGTGGCGGGCCGACCGAGTCAAGCGCTGTTCCGGAAGCGCAGCCAGCGGGTGCCACAAGTACTGACATTGGCGATCATGTTGTTCATTTCAGTGCCCAGTCGACGGATCAATTGCCACCCGAAGTGGCGCGCGCCTACAACATTGTGCGCAGCAAGAACCGCGCGATGCTGAATGTCTCTGTTCTGGAAGAGGCGACCAACAGCCCCGTGGCCGCAGCGGTCACGGTCAAGACCGTGAACCTTACGGGCCAACTCAAGAGTGTCACGATGCGCGAGATCAAAGAGCAAGACGCTATCTACTACATCGGCGAAGTGCCCGTGGCGAATCGAGAGACTCTGATCTTCGATATCAGCGTAATGCCTGATGGTAGCGACAAGTCATCCGACGTCCGCTTCAAGCGTCAATTTTTTACTGACTGATATCGTCCAGCTCTGATCGTTCATCAATCCTATTGATAAAGGCGCGCTTTGCGGTTACGTGACCGCCGAACTTGTGCTATCGTCGCGCTGCTTTTGACGCGGGTAACACCCGCTTTTTGTATCTTTGAGGAGTCATTTTTTCATGGCAGCGAACACCAAGAAGCCACCTACCAAATCAGAAATCTATGCAAAGATCGTTGACGACACCGGATTGGCACGCAAAGACGTTGCCGCCGTATTCGATTCGCTCAATGGTCAAATCAAGAAAAACCTCGGCGGTCGTGGCGCGCCGGGTATGTTTTCCGTCCCTGGTCTTTTGAAAATGCGAGTTGTAAAGAAACCCGCTAAGAAGGCGCGCAAGGGCGTTAACCCGTTTACAGGTGAAGAAATGATGTTTAAGGCCAAGCCTGCATCCAAAGTCGTCAAGATTACGGCCCTGAAAGGCCTGAAGGATATGGTCTGACTGCTTGAATCTCACCAGGCGTTACGAAAAGCCGGGGCATGCCCCGGCTTTTTTTATTCAGGGCCACTGCCCCCATTTCGCGCGATGAAGTCCATGACCGCTTCACGGACATCATTCAACCTGCCGTGAAAAAAGTGCTCCGCGCCAGCAAGCACGAGCAACTCAGGGCCCGCTTCCAGGGCATTCAGCCAAGCCAGAGTTTCCTCAATATCGACAAGTTCATCTTCGTCACCCTGCATCACCAGCCAGGGACACTTCGGCTGATCTGCCATGTCGTTAGCAAACCTGCTTACCGCCGGCGCGACGCTCACTAGCCCGTTTACCTCAACTTTGACAGCGGCGCGAATAGCAATTGCCGCGCCAAATGAGAACCCTGCCAGCCAAAACGGTCCGCCGGGACGACGCTCCCGCATCCAATCAAGCGCGGCGAGCGCATCATCCAGTTCGCCGATACCATCGTCATACTGGCCTTCGCTCGCCTCAGTACCGCGGAAATTAAATCGCAATGTCTCGAAGCCAGACCGCGCAAAAGCTCGCGCAAGCGTGTGCGCCACTTTGTTGTGCATCGTCCCGCCATGTTGCGGATGCGGGTGGCAAACGACAGCTGCGCCGACGATTTCGGCATCCCCGGGAACATCAAGAATCGACTCGAGCCTTCCGACCGGGCCTTGCAACATGAGTTTTTGTGATCGCGGTAATCTGTTCACGGTGCGAACCGGACCTGTTTTCCTGATGAGTTTTGCGGTGATCTAAGCATCTTTCGTTCTATTTTGTCTGTGTTCCCAATCGGAGATGCACTGGTCTGAGTACCTTTTGGTCCTATTTGTATTAGCTTAAGTGGATGTTATTGCTGTAAAATTCTGACTTTATACTGGATGTGGAAGCCGAGCGATCGCGCTGACCGGTAATGGCATGAGTGACAGCATCGATCTCGAAGCACGTTATTGTGCACAGAATTACCACCCGCTGCCCGTGGTATTAACCCGCGCGGAGGGTGCCTATGTCTGGGATGAGGCAGGTAAGAAGTACCTCGACATGATGAGCGCCTACTCGGCGGTCAGCCATGGACACGGCCATGCTCGCCTTGTGAAACTCGTACAAGAACAAGTCGAGCGCCTGAATATCGTCTCACGGGCGTTTTATACGGACAAATTGGGCCCGTTCCTCGAGAAAGCGTGCACGTTAACCGGCCAGGATATGGCCTTGCCCATGAACACCGGGTCTGAAGCCGTTGAGACGGCTATCAAGGCGGCTCGGAAGTGGGCCTATACCGTGAAAGGTGTCGCCGCTGACAAGGCCGAGATCATCGCCTGTACAGGCAATTTCCACGGTCGCACGATAGCAATCGTTGCGATGTCCGACGAGCCTCAATACCAATATGGATTCGGGCCGTTTCCGCCGGGCTTTCGACTCGTCGAATACGGTGACATCAAATCGCTGGAAGCTGCCATCAATGAAAACACAGCGGCGTTTCTCGTTGAACCTATCCAGGGCGAAGGCGGCATCATCGTGCCGCCGCCGGGATATCTCAAAGCTGCAGAGGAACTGTGCCGCAAACACAAGGTGCTGTTGATCGCCGATGAAATCCAGACCGGACTCGGGCGCACAGGCAGCTTACTCGCATGCGAGCACGAGGATGTTCATCCGGACGGCCTGATTCTGGGCAAGGCTCTCGGCGGCGGCATCTTGCCGGTGTCGATGTTCCTCAGTCGCCGCGATGTCATGGAGGTGTTTACACCTGGTGACCACGGCAGCACGTTCGGCGGCAACCCGCTGGCGGCAGCTATAGGGCTGGAAGCGCTGAACATCCTTGTTGAAGACGATCTGCCGGCGAGAAGTGCACGAATGGGAGATCGCCTGATCAACGCGCTACGGGAGATAGATTCACCACTGGTCCGCGAAGTCAGGGGCCGAGGTTTGTTTATAGGCATCGAAACCGATCCGACGATGTGCAGTGCGCGCGAGATTTGTGAAGCCCTGATGGATCGCGGCTTGTTGTGCAAAGAGACGCACGCGACAGTCGTAAGACTCGCGCCACCGTTAATAATTGACGAAACCGAGATTGAATGGGCCGTTGCGCAAATCCGCGACGTACTCAGCGAGATCGACACGCAAAGGCTCGCCTCGTAAGGACTGACCTATATGCCCGAAATCACAGTCACGCACATCACTCTTCTGGCCGGCGCGCTAATTGTCGGCGTGATTATTGGCTGGCTTGTCCGCGGCAATCAAACTACGACAGAAAAAGCCGCGATCAATGCGGGTTGGCAGGAGCAGCTTAAGGCACAACGCAGTGAGCACGATCGGTTACTGGAGCAGAACAAGAGCCTGATGGACCAGAACAGCCAGTTTCAGGCTTCGAACAGAGACGCGAAGATGCGCGCCAGCGAACTGTCCAATGCCCTCAAGGAAACGTTCGAGCGACGCGACGAACTGCAACGACAGATCAAGGACATCCGCGGCAACCTTGAGGTGGCCGTTACGCAGCGGGATCGCTTACAGCGCGATATTGCGAACAGAGTTGCCAAAGCAGATAACGAAAGCGCCGCAATCAAGGACCGCGATGACAAGATATTCGACCTGAGCCGCGAACTTGAGAACTGGCAGAACAGGCTGCCGCCGCTAATCGAGCGCTACCAGAGAAGAAATGAGGAAGCCGAATCTCTCGAAGCAGAGCTTGGCGTTGCACGCGAACGGATTGAGGCTCTGGAGTCCATGGTCGGTTCGGATCAGACGCGAGTCGAACCGGTGGACCCGGAAGCGATGCAGGACGGGCTTGATGCGTCAAACGACCCAATCGAAGAAACGTCCAGCGTCGCGGTCGAGCTTAGTGAATCGGAGCTTCAGGCAGAAGACTCCACGGACCAAAGCTATGAGGACGTCGATAATCTCCTGAACGGCAATGCGCGTGACAACCTCAAACTCATTAAGGGTGTTGGACCCGCGATTGAAAAGACGCTGAACGAAATGGGCATTTTGCGCTTCAACCAAATCGCCGAGATGAGTGAGTACGATATCGATCGGGTCGCTCACCGTATGAAGGGTTTTCGCAGCCGTATTTACCGCGAAGACTGGATTGGCCAGGCCAGGGACCTGCACGACCAAAAAGTCGGTAGCTAGGTTTTGTTCGCGGGTCGGCATCGTCTAAAGGTCCTGGCGTTTGCGTTACTGCTGGCAGCCGGCCTGTTGGTTTCAGTTTCAATCGACCAGGGGATAAACTCGCCAGGCAATCTGGCAGGCGATGCCTCAGCTCTGGATCCCGCGGATTTCTCGATTGAATATCACCGCGGCCAACTTGTGCTGAGCGGATTCACCGCCTCTGCCAAACATGAGCTGGCCCTTGCAAGGATTATCGCGAGTGAATTCAGTACACGCGAACCTACACTTCGCTACCGGCCAGGTGTGGCACTGAGCGATGACTGGGTACCCCTGACCACGCGGCTTCTCTCTGCCTTCGCCGCAACTCAGTCAGCCAGCGCAACAGTCACACAGCACTCATTAAAGGTCCATGGTGTCTCCTCAACACCTGAGCTCTGGTATGAACGCCTCAACGCACTGCGCAAGGCATTGCCTGAACAGATGACGATCGATCATGACGTAGTTATCGTTGACGACGTCAGTTCGCTGTCAGCATTGTGCGAGCGCGCATTCGCCCAGTCGCTCGGCATGGCCATTGATTTCCGTCAGTCCAGTGTTGAAATCCGCACTTCCTCGTACAAAACTCTGGATCGAATTGTCGAGGTCGCGCACGACTGCCGTGCTGGAACCATTGGGATACGGGGCCATAGCGACGCGACCGGCGATGAGACCTGGAACCGGCAACTGAGCCGTGCCCGTGCGCAGGCGGTTGCCGACCACCTCACTGCTCGCGGCATTGATGCAAGCCGTCTTGTTGTGGCTGGCCTTGGATCGTCCGAACCTGTCGCGGACAATTCAACCGTGGTCGGCCGTGGCCTCAACCGACGAATCGAATTCGAACTACTGCAACCGTCACTCTGAGTCGCCGGGCCCAAGCAAGCTGAAAAGCTCGACCTCGAATATGAGTGTCGCACCGGGAGGAATTACGTTACCGGCACCACGATCTCCATACCCCATTTCCGGCGAAATTGTCAGCTCACGTTTTTCACCAATTAACATTCCAAGCACACCCTGATCCCAACCCTGGATCACACGGCCAGCACCAAGCGGAAACGAGAATAATTCGCCACGGTCGACCGAGCTGTCGAACTTGTCACCACGATTATCAGCTGCTGCTTCATCAAATAACCAGCCCGTGTAATGCACGTCGACCATGTCGCCAGCTTCGGCCGCGCGCCCGTACCCGTTCTTGAGGATTTTCGCACTGAGGCCCGCTGTAATTTCGAAAGACTCGGTGTCATTGGTTTCGTTTTCAGTCACCGCTTGGTCCTCGGTTGCTGCGTTGTCTGTAGCCGCGTCGCTTGCCGGGTCACTTTGCTGGCCGCATGCGGCTATAGCTGTCGCCAGAACGAGCGCGAACATGGTGTGGCTGATCTTCATCATGTATTGCCTTTGGATAAATATGAAAAGGGGCTCATTCTGAACCGTCGAAATCCAGTGATGCCGAATTGATGCAATATCGCAGCCCTGTCGGTTGCGGTCCATCTCCGAAAACGTGCCCGAGATGCGCATTGCACTGACTACATACGACCTCCTCTCGAGCCATCCCATGGCTTGTGTCGACCACCGTGCGTACAGCATCTCCCGCAAGCGGAAGCCAGAAGCTCGGCCATCCCGACCCGGAATCGTACTTATGCGTCGAAGAAAACAGCTCTGCATTGCAACAAACACAACGGTACGTACCATCCTGCTTGTGATCGACATACTTGCCCGTAAACGCTCTCTCAGTACCTTTTTCCTGGGTTACCGCGTACTGCTCGTCACTTAGTTCCGATCTGAGCGTACTCTTATCTGCTTTCTTTGCCGTCATGTCAGTTGCTGTTTTATCCCGAGGCCGCATTCGAATCAAGTTCGAGCAATAAGGCATTCATACGCTTGACGTATTCGGCCGGGTTGTCGAGCTGTGATCCTTCAGCCAGCAACGCATGGTCGAGCACGATATTTGCAATTTCACTGAATCGCTTGTCATCGCTCACGGCCGACAGGCGCATGACCAATGGATGCTTAACATTTATCTCCAGAATAGGCTTTGATTCAGGCAGAGACTGGCCGCTTGCTTCGAGCATGCGACGCAGCTGCGGGTTGAGTTCGCTTTCGCCGGCAACAACACAGGCCGGTGATTCAACAAGGCGTCGGCTTACCTGCACGGCCTCGACTCGATCTTTGAGTACTTTCTTGACCTTCTTGAGCAAGGGTTTGTGTTCATCATCCATCGTTTCCTGGGTAATTTTCCCCTCGCCCTCCGGAAGTTCGATATCGGCGCGACCGGCGTCAACCAATGTCTTGCCCTCATACTCATTGAGGCTGTCAACAAGCCATGCATCAATTCGGTCGGTTAGCAGCAGTACCTCTATTCCCCTGTCCATTAAACCTTCAATGTGCGGACTGGCTGCGGCCGTTGCGTGATTCTCTGCCAGCACGTAATAGATCTTGTCCTGACCTTTCGAAGCACGCTCAACATAGTCCTGGAGCGACTGATCCTGGGCATTACCCTCAGTGTGGGTGCTTGAAAACCGCAATAGTCGGGCCAGCTTATCGACGTTTCCATGATCTTCGACCACGCCCTCTTTCAAGACCGAGCCAAACTCGCCCCAGAATTTCGCATAGTCCTCCGGTGCCTCGGTCGCCATCTTGCTCAGCATGTCCAGAACGCGGCGCGTCAACGCACTGCGCATTGCTGTCAGCTCCGGGTTCTGCTGCAGCAATTCCCGCGATATGTTTAGCGGCAGGTCTGAAGAATCGACCACACCTTTGACGAAGCGCAGATACAGCGGCAGAAACTGCTCCGCATCGTCCATGATGAAGACGCGTTGCACATACAGCTTGAGTCCGCGTGGTGCTTCCCGGTTCCAAAGATCAAAAGGCGCATTCGCCGGAATATAGAGAAGACTAGTATATTCGCGCTTACCCTCGACACGGTTGTGACTCCATGTCACCGGATCAGAAAAGTCATGCGACAGGTGTTTGTAAAACTCTTTGTATTCGTCATCTTCGATCTCGGATCGTGATCGCGTCCACAGTGCCGTGGCCGCGTTGACAACCCTCGGTTCCTGATCTTTTTCAGAGACGCTCGCCAGAGTTACCGGGAACGCGATGTGATCTGAGTAAGTGCGAATCAGGTTCTCTATTCGCAGCGGCTCGGCAAATTCCGATTCTCCTTCTTTGAGATGAAGTGTGACCGCTGTGCCCCGTTCGCTGCGTTCTATGTTCTCAATTGTGAATTCGCCCTGGCCATCCGACTCCCAACGTACGGACTCATCCGCCGGGAGCCCGGCCCGACGAGACTCGACAACGACCTTGTCCGCGACGATGAAAGTCGAATAGAAACCGACGCCAAACTGTCCGATCAGTTGTGCGTCTTTTTGCTGATCACCTGTCATCTGTTGCAGGAATTCGGACGTACCGGATCGAGCGATCGTACCGAGATGTTCAACGAGCTCGTCACGTGACATGCCGATACCGTTATCAATCACCGTGATCGTGTTGTTATCCTTGTCGGACTCAATTCTGATCTTGAGCTCGGTGTCTTCACCCAGGAGGTCCGGTACAGCAAGCGCTTCGAAGCGCAGCTTGTCGGCCGCATCTGAGGCATTGGAAATCAGCTCCCGAAGGAAGATCTCCTTGTTACTGTAAAGAGAATGGATCATCAGCTTCAAGAGCTGACGTACTTCGGTCTGGAAGCCGAGTGTTTCCCGGCCCGTCTCGGTGCTCACGCCTGTATCTCTCCCACATCAATATCGCTGTGCCACCGACGAAATTCGGCAGCATCGAGTCAGACACGATAGGGGCTTGTCAGCCTATTTCAAGGGGCTGATGGGATGAAGTAACCGAATGGTAGAAAAGAGACACGAACAGGAGCATCGCTGTGGCCATAGCAAGTGGCGGATGCCGCAAAGCGAGCAGGACGCCGCCAATCTGGATGGTTAGTAAGAAACAGGTCATTAACAATGACCTAAGACCTCTGCGAAATCTCTCACCGACGAGGCCAAGCATATAGACGAGGTCGTCCAGGTCATCAAGCCATTGAATTAACCGTTCCATGCTAATCCGCTAGCGAACGATAGTTAGCAGAGGACGAATGCTTTCGGCGTCGACCGCGTTCGGATCCGCCTCATTCAGCGTGTCGTTGTTCGATTGTTTCGCGTGAGCGATAGCCCGATGGAACAATTCCCAACGCTGCCTGGCGGCTTCATTTTTAAGAAAAACCACTGGCGACTCAGTTTCCTTGTACTTATTTGACATACTATTTAAATCGCTTTGAAAGCATCAGTAAGATCGACTATAAGTAGCTAAATGCTCTGCCTCCGTGAGGCAGATCACAGCTTCGTTTAGAAGTTGTCGAGTGACCTGTCTAATCTCGAAAAATCAGACGCAGTACCGCTTCTGAATGACGCCGGGTCGACATAAAATTAGTGACTGTCATCACACTTGCTGCCCTTTAAAACTTCGCAAAAAAAACGCCGACAAAAAGTCGGCGTTTTAAAATTAGTTCCAGTCTACCTTGAAGTCTATTCGGCGTCATCACCTGGTTCGGGTTGCCAGTCGCGTTTCACTTGTTCGGACCAATTGCGATAGCCCTTCCACGTGTACAGCGCCGGATCAATTCCGACACGACGGCCGCGAGGTGCCGGTGCCTTGGATATCCACTTACGATACTGCTTCCATCCGTCCGCATCGTTCGCAGCTGGCTGGCTTGGCGTTATCGCCTCAGTCGATTCATCGGCTGGCGACGTTGCATCCGTGCTGTAGTCGTCCATCCATCGAAGGTGCTTGCTATCTGGCATGTCTTTGCTCAGTAAGTCCTTTGAACAAATGCTATGCGTCTCACCGAATAAATCACAGGAACTGCATCACAATGCAGTTCGGTCTTTTTTACTTATTTTTCAATATGTTATATCGCGTTTTTACTTAATCACGCTTATTGTGCGACGAATAACTCGTGCAAACGACATTAATCGGAGAGCAAAGTCAGGACACGCGATAACAAGGTGAGTAATCACCACCAGAGATTTTCATGCGTTGTTGCTCGACAAAAGCAGCCAGCAAATCGTCCATCAACTGCATGATCGATGCTGAGCCGTTGATTTCGAAGGGGCCACGCTGACCGATAAGCACCGCCGTATCTTCACGAACGTTACCCGACACAATCCCTGAAAAGGCGCGCCGCAGATTGGCCGCAAGAATGTGCCGCGGCAGGTCCTCGTGGATCTCAAGAGCACTCATCGAATCGTGAGTCGCTTTGAACGGCTTTTGAAATTCTGTATCGATGGCAAGACGCCAGTTAAAGTAATAAGCGTCACCGTGCTGGGTTCGAAAATCGCGCACATCACTCAGCGACGAGTGCACCATGCGCGCCACCCGACTCGGATCGTCTATGACAATGGAGTAACGTTGTTGTGCTTCCGGACCCAGGGTTGCTCCGACGAATTCGTCAATCTTTCGAAAATACGGCTCTGCGGACGGCGGCCCGGTCATGACCATCGGAATGGGTTGCTCCCGGTTATCCGGGTGCAAAAGTACACCCAGCAGGAAGAGGATCTCTTCGGCTGTTCCGACGCCGCCTGGAAAGACGACAATGCCATGTCCAACCCGAACGAATGCTTCAAGCCGTTTCTCCATGTCCGGCATGATTACCAACGAATTGACGATTGGGTTCGGCGACTCGGCAGCGATGATGCCCGGCTCCGTGATGCCGACGTAGCGGCCATTGCGAATACGTTGTTTGGCATGACCTATCGTCGCGCCCTTCATCGGCCCTTTCATGGCACCGGGACCACATCCCGTACAAACATTCAGGCCCCTCAGCCCGAGCTCGTAACCGACCAGCTTGGTGTAGTCATACTCGTCACGGCTGATTGCGTGGCCGCCCCAGCAGACCACCAGGTCTACTTCGGCGGGCACCGCCAGCAGCCCGGCATTGCGGACGATATGAAACACCGCGTCAGTGATGCCGCCACTCGATTCCAGGTCGAAGCGACCGCTATCGACAATCTCGTTGCGCGTATAAACGATGTCCCGCAGCACGGCAAACAACAGTTCGCGGATGCCACGAATCATCTTCCCGTCGACGAAAGCCCTTTTCGGCGCCCCAAGTAACGCCAGCTTGAGTCCGCGGTCCGGCTGGATGAAACCGACGCTGAAATCCCGATAGCGCTCGAGCATTGCACGCGCGTCGTCCTCGTTACTGCCGGACTTGAGGACAGCGAGCATGCAACGCCGTAACAGGGTGTAGAGGCCGCCCTCACTGCTGCAGCGAAGCTGATCGACTTCGAGCTTTGAGAGGACCTCAAGGCTACCTACCGGCCGAACCTCGGCGTCTACAGTTTGGATACTAGACAAGGGATTGCCAGTCAGGGTCTGATTTCGATTGGCGTGTTATCGGGCGTCATGAGCCAAATATCAATCATGTCGGAGTTTGATACTGCGATGCAGCCATTCGTCCAGTCCTGGGTACGATAGTAGGCCTCGGACCGCGTCGGCTCGTTTGGCTGGCCGTGGATCATGATCGCGCCGCCCGGCTCCAGACCTTTGGATCTGGCTCGTCGTGCATCGTCTACATTCGGGTAGGAAACATGAATCGACAAGAAAAACTCACTGTCGGGATTGCGGGTATCAAGCCAGTAAGCACCTTCCGGAGTTTTGAAGTCCCCCTCATGCTCCTTGTCGCCCTCCGGACGAATGCCTAATGCAATATCGAAAGTACGAAACGGCTCGCCGTCTATGATCAGGTGCAATTTGCGCTCAGCTTTCTCAACAATGATCTTCTCCGCAACGGGGAATTGACCGCCATACGACGTGCCCTGCCAGGTGAGTAGCAGGAATACGGTGAAAATAATGCGTTGTGGCGACCTGATCATTTGCAAGCGTTTGGAATATACCTTGTTAGCGAAATGTTGGTTGCTGGAAGACTAGCAAAACCGGTGTAACAGTAAAACGTCGACATTCACAAATTTCGTCCGACTATCCAGCCGATTGCGAAGCCGATACCGCCAGCCACAAGCGTGTACAAGGGAAGAAAGCGAAACAGCTGCCCGGGGCTCGCCGAGTCAGTAAACAAATCATTCAGGTTGACCGAATAGGCGTAGTGCAGGTAAATCGACAGTCCAAGCGCCGGGATGGAGTAACCGAGCGTACCCATTGGCAGACGCCACCCCGCTCCCGTCCACGTGCCAGCGCCACGAACCAGGGTAAATGTTGCAAGCAACAATATTATGGCCGGCGGCAATAAATTACGCATTACGTACGGGCCACCTTCCTGGACATCATCGATCCACACCACGGCTGCTACAAAGAGCAGTCCGAGCGGCAATAGTCGTATGAGAATGAGTCGTGTCATCGTCGAATCACGAAGCATCCACCGGCGCCAGTAGCGGAAAACTGACCGTTACGCCCGGCCTGACATTGTGCAAATCCAGCTCCGGATTGTATTGCCGGAACAGCCACACCGGCACATCGTATTTTCTGAGCGAGAGGATCCAGATGGACTCACCCTCGGAAATCACATGTTCTGTGACACCCGTAATAATGTTGCTGCGGAAGAAGCCATCCTGTTGTGTTCGGTGGAATGCCACCCTTCGATCCTCGAAGGTCTTTGCGTCGACGACGTCCAGATCGAGACGAATCCGATTACCAACGTCGACCGGTGTTCGAAACGCCAGGCCGTTGATGTCGCGCAGTCGCTGCGTTCGTATACCGAGCCAATCCGCGTAGTGACCCAAGGTCTCAAGCGGGTGCACTTCGATCGTCTTGTCAGTCGCAACGCTGTAGTCACTCGGATCGGACAACAGGGCTGTCTGCAAAGTACCCAACAACGATGAAGCGAGACCACCAATCAGTGCGGAAGGCGCAGGCTCCTCAACACCCGCCGAACCCTCGGCTGGCGCGTCAACATTAGCCACGACCGCGGCTTCGACCGCGGCGGCCTGCGTTGATTGTGAAACCACGGCGGACGGTGCCGGCCCGGCTGCCGGCAAGCGCAGCCGCTGACCGGCGCGAATACGGCCCGCACTGCCAAGACCGTTCAAAGCAACGAGCGTCGAAACCCGCGTGTGATAAGTCTCTGCGATCTGCGACAAAGTGTCTCCTCGCGCAATCGTATGGAACAGGTCCGGCAATTGCGCCGTTTGCCATTTATCACCTGGAATGTCCGCGATGAGATTGTCGATGGGCGCATCGAGCATCGTCTTCGGCAAACGAATTTCGAAACCTTTTGGCACGTGCTTGCTGCCTTGCCAAACCGTCGGCTGAAGAGCGAGGTTGTGCGCGGCCAGTTGCCCCGGCGTAACGCCAAGCGCTGCGGTCAGTTCCTTGACCGCGATATAGGCCGGCAGTTTAGCTTCCTCGAAGTCGGTCGCACGAGCTGCTGCCAGGCCAGGGAAGTACTTTTCCACATTCTGATCGACCTCCTTCGCCGCGAGAAATGCGACATAGAAGTTCCTTGACGCAAATCCGAAGGTCCTGCCGTCGTACTTGCGCAGGATGTCCGCATACGCAGTGTCGCCGTATTTGCGCATCGCGCGCCGCGCACCGGCAAGACCGTGGTTGTAAGCGGTGATCGCCATAGGCCAATTGCCGGTGATCGAATAGTTGTAAGCAAGAAGTCTTGCGGCGGCCTGCGTTGCGGCGAACGGATCGTTGCGTTCGTCGATGACGTGATCAATACGCATGAATCTTCGACCCGTGCTGCGCGTGAACTGCCATATACCGGATGCACCGACGTGCGAGCGTGCATCCGTATTATATGAAGACTCAACATGCGGCAATGCTGCCAGTTCAACCGGTACACCGAGGGCAGAGAGCTCTTTTTCTATGTGGGCGCGATAACGGCCTGCGCGAACCAACCCCTCTTGAAAGCGATCCTTCAAGCCTTGCTGATAGCGGATCTGTTTGCTCGCCGCCCTCAGCGTCGAATTGCTTACGTCGTCAGGCCACAGTGCCAACACGCGTGCTTCTTCTGCGCTCAGGGCGTTGCGCTTGCCGCTGGCCAGCGTCCTGAGCACGGCCTGTAATTTTTCACGCCGTTGCTTGACCTGACGCTGACGGTCGCGGCGACTCATCTTCGCCGGCAGGTCTACACGCTCGTAAACAACCGCCAGATTCCGATTGTCATGCAAGACACCCTGATCAGTTCTGTAGTGCGTGAAAATGCTTACCCAAAAATCGACATCGCGCTGCAGTTCAGCGGGCTGTGGAAATGTCTCATCCGCATTTGCAACAGCAAAGGTGAGCAGGATCAGAAATAAACTATATCGATTTTTTCTTGTCATTTAAGTTAAATCAAGTTTCAATCGTAAATTATTGATTAGTTCACAGAAAAATACAGGAAATTACCTTATTGTTAAGCATGCTAAAGAGCCTTGCCAGCGACAGCAACGTCTTTATTGGCAAGGACAAGAGGCTCGCGAGCCCATGACGAGACTTACCCGATCATCCCGGACCTTACTGGCTGCCTGTTTCAGCGCGGCCTGGCTTGTGTTCGCTACAAGCCTGGCGATGGCGGGCGAAGTCGCTGTCGATCCCGGCGATAACGGCGCCGACATCCTGGAAGATACGACCGACGACGTCGACTCGCGTTCCAGTGAAGTTGCAGCTGCAGCGGAAGAAATGGTCGATCCGGTTGTAGCAGAGCGTCCGGCAATCCCTTTGGCCGATGCCGTTAACTCGGCGGAAGGTCTCGCGGAACCGCTGCAGTTTCTTGGCGCAGAAATCCTGCCCGGATCTGCAGAACGACTTTCCTGGTCGGCGACAGAGCTCTTTGAAGGTGTGCCCGTTTCAACTCCAGTACTTGTGGTAAATGGCGCATTTCCGGGACCGACCCTTTGCCTGACCGCGGCCGTTCACGGCGATGAACTCAACGGAATTGAGATGGTTCGCCGGGTTTTACATGACCTTGTTCCGTCGAAAGTCTCGGGTGCCGTAATCGGAATACCGATTGTGAACGTGCAGGGGTTTCGGCGTGGCTCGCGCTATCTTCCTGACCGTCGCGACCTGAATCGCTACTTTCCAGGCAACCCCAACGGCAGTGCAGCCGCACGAATTGCGCACTCCTTCTTCATGAATGTCATCGCGGGCTGCGACGCCCTGATCGACGTTCACACTGGCTCGTTCGAGCGCGCGAATCTGCCGCAGATACGCGCCGACCTTCGCGATCCCGACGTCGTGACGCTCACGCAGGGTCTTGGCTCAATGGTAATCCTGCACAGCACTCCGGCGGTTGGCACATTGCGTTACGCCGCGACCAGGGCTGGCATTCCGACAGTTACACTTGAGGCTGGTGGCCCATCACAGCTTGAGCTTAGCGAGGTCAAACATGGCGTTAAGGGTATCGAGACCCTCGTTTATACGCTCGGCATGATCAAGAAGAACCGTTCCTGGGGTCGGCCTGAACCTGTTTATTATCGTTCTTCGTGGGTGCGCGCCGACAATGGCGGAATATTGCTGGCTGATGTCAGCCTTGGAAGCACCGTGCGCAAGGGCACGCTACTTGGCACGATTACCGACCCGATGAACAACGCGAGAGCGGAAGTGCGGTCGCCGTACGCGGGTCGGATTATTGGCATGGCCCGCAACCAGGTCGTAATGCCCGGGTTTGCTGCATTCCATGTCGGCATTCAGACGGATGAGGCGCCGGCCGAGATCATCGAGGAAATACCGACACCGGACGAAGAAGCTACCGATCCTGATGACTACATCGACGGCATGTCTGAATAACGTCCTGCGCTGACTACTTCGAAATCGCTGGACTCTCACCATTGCTGTTCATAAGCTCCAACTGCGATGGCTGACAATCGTAAACCGCTTTCTTCCTACGTCGCTCCGGCGTACTGGCCGACCTGGCTAGGGCTCGGGCTATTACGCGTCATATGCTGGCTTCCACACAAGCTGGCTCTGGGCATTGGGCGATACATCGGCAAGGCTGGTTACCACGTGGCGGGCAAGCGCCGCGCGATCGTCAAACGAAATTTGGAACTGTGCTTTCCTAACATGTCGACTGAAGAGCGCGATGCCCTTGCCCGGCAGCATTTCGAAGCGCTCGGCATGTCCTTGATCGAAATGGGTCTTGGCCGTTGGGCATCAGACCAACACCTGACTGAATTGACTGACATCATCGGCCTGGAACACCTGCAGAGAGCCCTCGACGAAGGCAATGGTGTCATTTTGTTGAGTGCTCATTTTACGACACTTGAACTCAGTGGCCGTGTACTCAAGCTAAACGCCCCACGAATCGACGCGGTGTATCGCAAGAACCGCAGTCCGTTCATAACGGAGATTCTGCTCACGGGGCGCGAGCGATCCATCGAAAACACCATCGAAAAGCGAGACATCAAGGGCATGGTACGAAGCCTGCGCAATGGCAGAATAGTCTGGTATGCACCGGATCAAAGCTATAACCGCAAGGGCGCGGAGGTAGTTCCTTTTTTCGGTGTGCCGTCAATGCACACAACCGCAACATCAACACTGGCGCGCCTCGGCAAAGCGTGGGTCATTCCTTTCTTCCCGGAAAGAAAGTCGGATGGACGATATTTGCTAAGGATCTTGCCACCTCTGATTGACTTTCCCTGCGGGGACGCCGTCAAAGATACGCAGCAATATGTACGGGTTCTCGAAGAGCATATTCGGTGCTGTCCGGAACAGTACTTTTGGGTCCACCGCAAGTTCAAAGGTCTGCCAGATACTTACCCCGATTACTACGCAGATTTTGAGGCGTCGAAGTAACCTTCAAGCAAGTGATCCCAGTCTTGTTTGGCAAAGTGCACCTTCGCATCGAGCGTGCGGACTTTCTGCAGTGACCGGTGCAGGCGACTGAGCGTTTTTTGCTGCCACTGACCCGGCGGCAACAAGCGGCCACGATCGAAATCAAGCATCCAAAGGTGCCCCTGGGCATCAATCTGCAGGTTGTACGCGTTCATATCCGCATGAAACACGCCGGCCGCATGAAACCCCTGAATCGCCTCCCCAAGAGCAAACCAAAAATCGGACTCCCGACGCTCCGCCGCAATGAAGTTCGATAATGCCTGTACGCCAGGTATGCGAACCGTAATGATATCGGCCGTGTAGATCAGACCCCGGCGCCGATAACGGGCCGCGGCCGGCCGCGGAACTCGCAAGCCGCTGTCCGCCATCTTCGCAAGCAGGCGCCACTCCGTGAATGGCCGCGTATTGTGTTCGCCTGTCCAGGCGTAGCTATCCCGAACCAGCTTGCCGATCAGCCCACCGCGTACAAAGTGCCTGAGTACAAACTGCCGCGGAACGTGCCCCACATACATCGTATTGCCGCGACCGGCAGAGCGCAGCGAACCACTGACAGGTTCAGAATGTAACCAGCCCGAGGGCGTGAACCGTTCTTCAGAGACCTCGCTGATAACAGAGCGATCGTAGAGAATAGCGCCGCTTGGCGTCTTTTCGACCGACTCGGTCAATGGCTACAACCTGGGCCATGCCGCTCGAGAACTGCAGCGACGGTGTTTTTGTCGACATTCATCAATAATCGCTTTTTCTTACTTTTCGGCACATTATTCTAACTTTTCCGGATTTTTCGTTAATTTTTCACGCCTTTTAAACCCAAGCCCTTTCTATTTTTGGCGGTCATGGATGCGGTTCAGATATTCTTCCATATCTTGCTATTTTATAGATTTTCGAGATCTTTATCGACTATTATGATAATTATCAGCGCTTTTAGATCTTTCCGTACGATAAAACCTGGCGGAACTTGGGCTATTCTTCAGATGTCCCTTAAATGGAGATCCTGGCATTTCCCGATCGAGCCATTTTGGCGTTTTTTATAGAAATTAACGACATTTAACGACCTTTCGAAATCGCCAAAGTCAATCGACGAGAAACGACATATTTTGATCTTTTCGACATTTACCGATTTTAGAAGATTTTCGATGCATAATTACGGTGTTTCAGCCTCATCAAGTGAATATAGTGCTCCACAGTACGGGCATTTCGCCTCGCCAGTGTCCTCAATGGGTAGGAAGACTTTCGGATGGGAGTTCCACAAGTACATGTCGGGCATCGGGCAGGACAAGGGTAAGTCCTTGTGCCGCACTTTGTAACGATGCTGCGAATTTGCAGCAATAAGGTTGTCTTCGACTGACCCGACTTTGGCGGTCACGTTGCTTCCTGATATGCGTTGTGAATTGATGGCGGATTATAAGCAATGCGCCGACCTCGCGGCTACGTCTCGCCGTCATCCATTAGGTGCTCGCGCCAAATTGCGCGAATGTAGTCGCGCTCAAGCTGAAATTCGTCGACAGGAACAAGCGCCTTATGATTGTTCAGGACCAGATGGTGCACTCGCAGGCGGTAGATCTTGTAAATATCTTGCAGGCGAGCAACGACTTCAATTCCAAGGCATCCGGTCTCGGCTAGCGCATCCAGTTGCCGAATATTGTCCGAAAACTCAGTGACCGAAGGGTGTTCTCTGGCATGCTGCAGCACGAGATACTGCACGACAAACTCGATATCGCCGATGCCACCCTGCCCTTGCTTGATGTCAAACAGGGTCGCATTGCTCTTGTCCAGCTCGCGACGCATCCGTCGCCGCATGGAAACCACATCATCGCGCAGGGCGTCGCGACGCACCAGGTTCTGCAGTGTATCTTTTCGAATCTTTTCGAATTCGTGCCCTACCGCTTCACTCCCCGCCACCGGCCGGGCACGGAGCAAGGCCTGATGCTCCCAAGTCCAGGCATGGTCCTGTTGATATCGTTCGAACGCGTCGACGCTGGTAACCAGCAGCCCGGAGTGCCCGTCCGGCCGTAGCCGCATGTCAATATCGTACATGACTCCGGAACCGGTCTGCGTCGTCAAAAAATGCACCAAGCGTCGCACAAGGCGGCTGAAAAACACGGTGTTATCGAGCGACCTGGCGCCATTGGTCATCTGTTGCGCGCCATGTGAGTCATGCAGAAAGACGATATCCAGATCCGAGCCGTAAGAAAGCTCAAGGCCTCCTAGCTTGCCGTAGGCGATCACCCCAAATCCGGCCTGTCGGGTCTCGTCGGCAACGACGAACTGCGGCACTCCGTGCGTTTCGGCGAGCTCTTGCCAGGCCACGTATAGCGCATGTTGCAATACCGTTTCGGCAAGCTCTGTCAGCGCATCACTGACCTTCATAATCGGCAAGGTGCCGTGAAAATCTGCCACCGCTATGCGGAACTGATTGGCGCGCTGAAACTGACCCAACACCTCCATCTGTGCTTCAGCATCGACACCGCAGTGCATTAGCCGTTGTCGCAAATCTGCGGCAAGACTCGTCCGTGACAATTGCCCCGAGTAGATTCGCGGATCCAGAAGCTCGTCCAGCAACACCGGGTAACGTGCAAGCTGCTCTGCCACGTAGGCACTTTTCTCACACAACTCGACAAGCCGATCCAGCGCCGCTTCGTTTTCATTAAGCAAGGCGAGGTAAGCACTACGGCGCAGCACTTTTTCGACGACAAGCAGGGACCGGGAAAGCGCTACCAGCGGCTCCTTTCCCCTGCGGACCAACGACAATAACTTCGGCATGAATTGCCGCAACCGTTGTCGGGATATTGAGTCGATCTGCGTCGCTACAGGTGCGCGAGCGAATTTCTCCAGCTCGAGGGCAAGTTCCTGCGCCTGGGCAAAACCCTCGTCCGCCAGGAAGTGTTGCCACTCATCTGCACCAGCATCGCGGGACCACACATCTTCAGATTTGCTCCTGAATCCTTCTTCGACTACTTCCGTTCCTGCACGAAAGGCGATCGCCTCGAACTGCCTTGAAACTTCAGCGCGGTGGGCGTCGAGGGTAGCGCGCAGGGACGCCCAATCGGGAAAGCGCATGGCTTCGCAAAGACGAGCCCTGTCGGTGCTGTCGGTCGGCAATTGGTGTGTTTGCTGGTCGCGAATCGCCTGGATAAAATTCTCGATACGCCGTAAGAAAGCATACGCCCCCATCAAGCTCTCGGCGGCGCGCTGTGTCAGCCCACGATCGCCGATCAGGCGGGGTATCACTTTTTGCAGCCCCCGCTCCTGCAGCTCTGGTTGACTGCCGCCTCGCACCAGTTGCAAAGACTGCACGATGAATTCTATCTCCCGAATCCCGCCCGGCCCCAGCTTGACGTTGTCCGCCATATCGCGCCGCGCAACTTCTGCTGAAATCAGCTCGTGCATCTTCCTCAGAGATTCGAAAACGCCGTAGTCGAGGTAGCGCCGAAAGACGAAAGGTCGAACAAGGTCGCCGTATAACTCCGCCGCAACCGCTGACGGTGGCCTGGGACCAACAATTCGTGCTTTCACATAAGCGTATCGTTCCCAGCCGCGGCCATGCTGTAAAAGGTAGGACTCCAGGGCGGCAAAGCTAAGCACTGGCGGACCGCTGTCTCCGAACGGCCGCAATCGCGTGTCAATGCGAAAGGCGAATCCATCGGCTGTTGCCTCGTCCAGAAGAGCAATGATATTGCGAGCTACGCGGGAGAAATATTCGGCTGCACTCAGGCTGCGCTTACCGTCTGACTCTGTGCCTTCGGGATACAGAAAAATCAGGTCAATATCGGATGAGAAATTTAGCTCATGACCACCGAGTTTGCCCATGCCGAGGATAACGAGAGAAACAGGATCGCCCGCCGCGTTACGCACGATACCGTGGCGCTCGTGTAACTGCTGCTCTGCATAATTAGCTGCGACCTCAAGCAAGCGATCCGCCAGATCGGAAAGTGCCACCAGCGTTTCGTCGAGGGTCGCGGCGCCTGTGATCTCCCGCCACAAAATATGAACCATGTAACGGTGACGACACCGCCTCAATTGCTGCTTTACCGTCTCAAGCGATTCATTGCTGGAAGCTACTTCAGCGGCGAAACGCTCAAGAGAAGATGCGTCGGGCGGTTGCTGCAAGGAGTCTTGATGCTGGGCAAACCAACGCCACTCGCGCATGACTGTTCTTGCTGCGAACTCGCTGCAGGCCACAAGCCGGACAAGCGGCTCAATCGTATTCGCCAGCACTTCGTTACTGTCACGATCCGCTTCAAGCTGTTCAAACCACCTTGTTGCCACATCATGCAGCTCGGGCGGTAGCTCACTAACGGCTTGCGCGGTCCTTTCATTTTGCTGGGCATCCATGCGGGTGAGTCTATCAGCCCGGAGTCAGGAGGCTCGACACCGAATTGCATGGAAGATCTGATAGATCGATAGGGCGGCTTAGGCTGTAGACGTCTGCAGGTCATCCTGCAGCTGCTGCAGCACATCGCTCAACGGTATTGGGCGGCCAACAATATGACCTTGTGCAAAATCCACACCCAGTTTAGCAATCAGCTGGCGTGTCTCTTCGGTCTCAACGTACTCCGCGACTGTCTCGAGCTCCATGACTTTGGCGACCTGGGTAATGGCAGCCACCATCGACTCCGATATGCGGTTATCGGTGATATCTCGGATAAAACCACCGTCGATTTTCAATGTGTCGACATTAAAATTCTTGAGGTACGCGAAGGAGCTCAGCCCGGCACCAAAGTCGTCCAGCGATATTCTGCAACCCCAAGCATTTAATGCGTCGATAAACGTTTGTGCTTTCTTAAGGTTGGACACTGCAGCCGACTCCGTCACCTCGAAACTAATCCGTTCTGCCGGTAACCCACAGTTTTCGAACTCGTCCTTAATAAACTTCAGAATGTCATCATCGCTCATTGACTGACCGGACAAGTTGATCGAAAAATTAGCTTTATCCAGTGCAGGTGCTGCCGCTTCACTGGAGAGCTTCGCCATCGTGTTGGATATTACCCAACGGTCGATCTGGGGCATGAGCTTGTACCGCTCCGCAGCCGAGAAGAACGAACTCGTCGGAATTTCGTCACCACCTTCGTCTTTCATTCGCAGAAGGATTTCGAATCGCAGGTGTTCGTCGAGGCCGCAGAGGCTCACGATCGGTTGCGCATACAGCTCGAACTCATCGCCATCGAGCACCTGTTGAATCCGAGTGACCAACTGCATGTCATCATGGCGGCGGACCAGGCTCAGGTTCTGATCGTCATATACCTCGATGCGATCGCGCCCATGCTCCTTGGCGGCCTCACATGCCATTCGTGCTGTCGTCAAAGCACGGCCAGCATCGGTCTCTACGCAGAACTCGGCGATACCGACGCTCATCGTCACCTGCAGTGATTTGTCACCTTCAAGGTAGCGCAGTGGCTGCGCTCGTTCTCGAATCGCCTGGGCAAGTTGCACCGCGTTGTCGGTGTCAGAATGTGTTAGCAATATGCAGAAATCATCGCCCGCCAGTCTGGATACGACGGCATGTCGCGACAAATCCTCTTCAAGCAAGCGTGCGAAATGCAAGATGATGGCATCTCCTGCATCGCGGTTGAAAGTGTCATTTACAAGTTGCAGGTTGTCGAGATCGAAATAAATGAGCTGATGAGCATCATCATCTTTAGACAAGGTCTTGGCCGATTCTTGCAGCTGTGCCTCGAAGCCCGAGCGGTTCATGAGCCCGGTCATCGCATCAAAGGACTGCTCGACGACATACTCAACCTTGCGCACGATATGCGCCATGAAGCGACGATCGGATTTCGAAAAGTCTTCGTGATCGATTCGTCCCAGCTGGGCCAGAACTCCCTCGAGATTGCCATGCCTGTCCAGGATCGGGCACAGGAGCGTTTGGTAGCCCTTATCTGGAACGTCATCCGCGCCATCGATCCCGGGAATTTCAAAAACGGCAGGCCAGCGTTTTCCTTCAAGCTTGGGCAGCAAGTGATCAATCACATATCTATCAAGAATCTTGCGGTTGACGCTTTTCCAGCTCGAGTGTGTCGCGCTAACGCGAATTCGTTTTGACGGTATCAGTAACGCACTGTACGCGATGCCCAGAAACCGACCGCTTTGACCAACCAACTGTGCAAGCCCGGCATGACTGCGAGACGTTCCATGGATCTTTTCGTCAACCTCATAAACAAGTGTCAATTCATGTTCTATGAGTTCGCTTTGCCTCGCAGCGGTCTGCAGGTTCTGACCGAGAACAAGGCTTTCGCCGATAAGGTCGACTGCGGGACGCAAAATATTAACGAGCATCTTCGGGTTAAATGAAGATGACTTGCCCGCATTCCGGGAAAATACCGCGACCAGTAGACCAAGTCGATTTTCGGCGTCGTCGTAAACAGGTAATGCAAGCGAAGTTCGACCGGACTTGAGCGTTCGTCGAATTGCTTCCTCATCACCACTGGATCCGTCAATCAATTCATCAGGCAGATCGACAACAAAATTGTCCACCTCGTAATCGTCTGCGCCGTCACTGCTCCAGACACATTTACGATCCGGGCCATAGAAACAGAAGCACTGAGCACGTGGAACGAGCGAGTGCAGCAGGCCTTTCGCCTTGCCTACATTCTTTCTTGTTTGCAGCGTGTGCAGGTCAGCTGACAACATTCGATCCGGTTGCGAAGGCAATACGCCTTGAAGCGCCCACGATGCCAGTTGCGCACAAATCCGGCTGTGACTTGGGTCTCAAGTGAACCCGTTTTCATCCGAGAATCTGCTAATTACGCACTTTTTCGCCGGGATATTGCTGTGCTCGGTTCGAAACGGTAAAAAGCCTGCAAATATTGGCGGGCGCTTCGTCTCGATAGCCAGCTATTGCGAATTCAGCCAGTCGTCGTCCGAACCTTCATTGACGCCCTCAAATAGCGGCGTCGACAGGTAACGCTCGCCCGTATCCGGCAACATCGCGAGGATGACAGATCCTGCTGCAGCGCTTGCGGCGACGTCCAGGGCGGTAGCCAGGGTCGCGCCCGATGATATACCTGTAAAGATACCTTCCTTGTGTGCCAATTCGCGCGACACTTCGATTGCACGATCATCGCTTACCGATAACAGCTGATCGTACACATCACGATCGAGTACCTTGGGGATGAAATCCGGCGTCCAGCCCTGGATCTTGTGCGGAGCCCAATCGTTACCCGCGAGCAGTGTCGCAACTTCCGGCTCGGTTGCAACAACCGTCAGGTCCGGCCGGGCTGCTTTGAGGATTCTGCCGGCGCCACTCATCGTACCGCCCGTGCCATATCCGGTAACCCAGTAGTCGAGGCGCTTGCCGGCGAAATCTTTAAGGATCTCCGGTGCCGTTGTATTCGCGTGGAACTCGGGGTTGGCGGGATTCTCAAACTGGCTCGCAAGAAACCAACCGTGTTTCCGGGCAAGCTCCTCGGCTTTTTTGACCATGCCGCTACCGCGCTCTGCCGCCGGCGTCAGAATAACCTTGGCGCCGAGCCCGCGCATTATCTTGCGACGTTCTATCGAAAAAGAATCCGCCATCGTGGCAACGAACGGGTGTCCTTTCGCAGCGCAAACCATGGCCAATGCAATTCCAGTGTTTCCAGACGTAGCTTCGATAACCGTTTGTCCTGGTTTCAAAGTACCTTTTTGCTCCGCGTCATTAATGATGGCAAATGCGAGGCGATCCTTCACGGACGCCATCGGGTTGAATGACTCAACTTTGACGTACAGCTCAACATGGTCTGGGCCCATGTGGTTGAGACGCACGATCGGCGTATTACCGATCGTCTGAAGAATATTGTCGTAGATCATCCTTTGGTCCTTCTATTTATTATTTGCAGTCAAGGGACTGAGGCTAACACGAAAATAATTTCCCATCAGAGCCTAATACCGAAAGCGCAAGCCATTAAAAACACTGCTATTTTGCATCGTTATAACCATGTGTTATATATAGCTCCGACAGCTGTTGTGCAACATCTATTGTCAATGACCGAGAGGCACTCCCGGTATTTGCGTAATTTGTCAGGCCGCGATTGAAACGATCACGTAGTTACGTGGTCACATATGAAGACGCTAAGACGACCCACAGAATGAAATTACAACAACTCAAATATTTGCTTGCGATCGTCGACAACGGGCTGAACATCACTGCGGCGGCGGATCGGCTGTACACGTCTCAACCGGGAGTCAGCAAACAACTAAAACTGCTTGAGGAAGAACTCGGCTTGCAGTTGTTTACGCGCAAAGGCAAGAGCCTCGGAGGGATCACCGCGGCCGGCCAGCAAGTGATCGATCGATCACGGCTGATCATGCAGGAGGTTGAAAATATTCGCAGTCTTGCCTCAGACTATTACCAGGAGGAAGAGGGAACGCTCTCAATCGCGACCACACATACGCAAGCTCGTTATGTGCTTCCTGATGTTATTCGTGAGTTTCGAGAACGTTACCCGAAAGTTAACCTCAATCTGCACCAGGGCACATCAGAGCAGATCGCTGACATGGTTTCCGCCAACGAAATCGATTTCGCCATCGCGACCGGTTCGCATGATCTGTTCAGCGGTTTGTATCTTGTACCGAGCTATCACTGGGATCGAAAAATTGTCGTTCCGAATGATCATGAACTCGCAAAACTGGAACGCAAATTGACGCTCAACGACCTGGCGCAGCATCCCCTTGTTACGTATGTTTTCAGTTTCGGTGGCCAGTCGTCACTGAAACGTGCATTTGCCGACCAGGGGCTTGAACCAGATGTTGTGTTTACTGCGCGTGATGCGGACGTTATCAAGACGTACGTACGTATGGGCCTCGGTGTTGGCATAGTCGCCAGCATGGCCGATGATTGCGCGGATCGACAGGACTTGACGGCGATTGATGCCGAAGGACTATTTCCGCGCAGCACCACGTGGATAGGCTTTCGCAAGGACATTGTCTTGCGCCGCTACATGCTCGACTTCGTAAAGTTGTTCGCACCGCACATTACCAGTGACCAACTGGAACAGACCCGCAACGTCAGATCGCAAACGGATATCGACAAGTTATTTGCGGGTACCACACTACCAGTGCGCGGCGGCTGCTCTGATGGTATAACCGCTGCGGCCTAGATACTTCGTTTAGTATATTCGGATACCGCCGTGACGCCTGCGGCTACGCTGGTCGACCCACCACAGACCGACAAGAAACCCACCAATCAGACAGAGACCAACAGCACCAGCAACCCACTGCAATGGCATGCTGTTCTTGTATTGCGACTGTCGATTTCGCAGGCTGGTATTTTGTTCGCCGAGTTCGACGGCTTTTGCATCACTGGCACCAAGTCGATCCTGCAGGTCGGCAACTTGCTGGTTCAACGCATCAATGGTCGCGGCCGGCGCGGCGAAGGCACTTCGCAATTTCTCAAGTTCCCCGGCAAGCCTGTCTGCTTCGGCGCGCGTTTCAGCGACTATGAGTTTGGCGGGCTTGTCGTTAACGAGAAAACCGGCCTTCACCCAGCCCAGCGTACCATCGGGCAACCGCACATTAGCGTAATAGGTTGTCCGTGACAGGATCTCAAGCTCCTGTCCGCTATCGAGATTGCGGAACGGGCGGTCGCTGGTATCGGATGCCTGATGCAAGCCGAGTTGCAATGTATCCGTGACGTAAGCGGTTTGAGCCGATGCAAATAACGGCACAAGCGCCAATACAGCAATAAACAGACGCATCATCATTCTCCAAATTTCATTACGCGAGAGTCTACTACAGCCGTTCGTGTGAGAACCGCATACTGGTCATTGCTCGTACAACCAGCGTAGCAGCGACTCCTGCACTTCTTCACCATACCCACGATGAATGTCTTTTTCGTTTTGCAGGACAACAACAACAAAACGCCGACCCGACTGTGCCTGCAAATATCCTGCGATGGCGGAGACGTCGTCTAGTGTTCCTGTTTTAAGGTGTGCCGCGCCCTCGAGCGGACCGTCGTCCATGCGGTTCGACAAGGTGCCGTCAAGCCCTGACAGCGACAACGATGCAGCGTACTCAGGCATGTAAGGCTGTTGCCAGGCAAAATGCAGCATTGCGCCGAAGTCGCGTGCCGTCATGCGTACATCGCGTGAAAGCCCAGCGCCATTGTCAAAAGCGAATTCTGAAAATTCGAGTCCCTTGTCGCGCAACCAGTCACCGACGACCTTTCGTCCTCCCGATTCCGTGCCCGGCTCACCAAGGACCTCTGCGGATAGCGTGAACAGAAGTTGCCGCGCCATGACGTTATTGCTGTGCTTGTTGACACGCGTGATGATGTCCGCCAGAGGCAACGATCGGAACGAGATCAACGGCTCAGCGTCTTCCGGTGCAAGCTGGCTCTTCCAGCCGCCATTAAAGTCTCCACCAGATTCCCGCCATAGCGACATAAAAAGGCCATAGGCGAAGTCGTTGTGACTAAGTGCCGACCTACTCATCGCATATCGCTTGCAACCGGCTGGGAAACGGCCGCTGAAGGTCATCTTGTCTATTGCTTCGTTAGCAGAAACCGATATGCCCCGTTGAAATCCACGACATGCGCCAGCCACGAGTGACAGGCGATTATCAACACTGAGGTTTTCAAGCGGTGGATCCAGCCAGACGCGGACGGCATTGCCGTCGTGATCCGGCTCGAACCAGAAACGAATAGTCTTGTAATTCATTAGCAACGCGTTGGGTGCAACGTTATAGGCCCGCAATGGCTGCCGGTCGAACGCGGCAGCGTCATGGTTGACGATATCGAAATAGCTATCGTCGATGAGCAGGTCACCATCAATCTTCTGGATGCCGCTTTGCCTTACCCGCCGCAACAATTGCCAAACACGCTCAGTGACCAGGAACGGATCACCACGGCCCTCAATAAGCACGTCGCCACTCAGGATCCCATTCTCGACCTCGCCGAGTGCATATATATTTGTATTCCAGCGGTAGGTCGGACCGAGAACATCAAGAGCGACCAATGTTGTCAGGAGCTTTATCGTGGAACCCGGGTTGCGCGGCACATTGTCCTGCCACTGGAGTACCGTTTCGCCACTATCGAGATCCAGGACGTACATGCTCAACGAGTCGTCCGGTAGCTTGCGATGATTCAGTGCGCTTTGTACCGGCAACGGCAGGTCTGACGTCAGCGCGGCCTGTGGCAGCAAACACAACAAGAACAGGCTCGTCAGATATTGTTTGATGCGCATGTTGTACCGTTACCGCCGAGTTGGTTTCTGCAAGCCGTACGTGCGAATTCTATCCGCAAGCGTTGTTGGTCTGACGCCCAGCAATTCAGCGGCTCCTTCGGGACCAGATACGCGCCAGCCCGTCTGTTTGAGGGCTGCCGCGGTATTCTGCTTTTGAAATGCTCGCATTTCTTTCTCGGTCATGATTTCGGGTCTATCCGCTGCGACTTTTACATCGACGTTTGTCTCGACAACACTTAGATTAGGCATGGATAGATCAAGGCGCAAGACATTCCCGGGCGATAAAATCACCGCACGTTCTATTACGTTCTTGAGTTCCCGAACATTTCCCGGCCAGCTGTAACCGAGGAGATTCTCAGCCTGCGCACGGGTTAGTGTCATTTGTTCTCGCCCGAAGTCGTTGCAGGTTACTTCCAGGAAATGTTGCGCAAGCTGGATGATGTCTTCTTCACGCTCACGCAATGGCGGTACGTCAACCGGGAAGACGCTAAGCCGATAAAACAAGTCTTCGCGAAATTCGCCATCTACGATCAACTGCTCGAGGTTCTTGTTGGTCGCCGCGACTACGCGGACATCCACCGACCGGGTAACGTCGTCACCAACGCGCTCAAATTCGCTTTCCTGTAACACGCGCAGCAACTTGCTTTGTAGTTCAAGCGGTATTTCACCAACCTCATCGAGAAAGATCGTACCGCCGTCCGCCAGCTGGAACCGGCCAATACGGTCGCGATGTGCGCCTGTGAACGCGCCTTTTATGTGTCCAAAAAACTCGCTTTCGAAAAGCTCCTTAGGGATCGACGCACAATTCACCTTTACGAGAGGACCGCCTGCACGCGGGCTTCGCGCATGAATTGCGTGCGCGACTAGTTCCTTACCGACACCAGACTCACCTTGAAGCAACACGCTCGCAGGTGTCTCTGCAACCGCTTCTACTCTTTTGAGCATGCGCTGCAACGCATGGCTTGTGCCAACCATGTGGCCGAAATTCATCGCAACATTGACTTCCTCACGGAGATAGTCGCGTTCGCGCTCGAGTTCCTCCCGCAAACGTGCGTTCTCCGCGAGCGAGTCTCGCAATTCACGTTCGGCGCGATTGCGTTGTGAAACGTCTTTGGACGCGACCAATAGCTGGTCGACTTCGCCGCTTTCGTCACGATGTGCGATTGCTGACACGAGGAGATCAATAACGCGACCGTCTTTGGCCACAAGCTGGCGTGCATCGTTGTTGAATTCGCCTTGCAGCATTAATTCCTGCAAGCGACCTGCGGTAAATCGTCGCTGATCAGTCTTGGTCATAAAATCCGTAATCGGCCGCCCCACGACTTCATCGCGCTGATAGCCGAGTTTCTGCAACCAGTGATCTGTAACGGTGACAATGTTGCCGTCCTTATCTACCGTGTGCAGCATGGCGGGCGTCGATCGATAAAGTTGCCGGTACTTGAAGTTAAGCCTCGCCTGGTCGGCAATCTCGCTGTATAGCGCAACAGTTCTGACATAGTTGCCGCCCGGATCGTATTCGACCAGTGAGTTCGTCACGCACTCGACAAGCTCGCCGGATTTTGCGACAAATTCGATGGGCTTGTTCTCCAGCTTTCCAAGGCGCCGCAGGACCGGCAAGAATTCTTCCTCGATACGACGCGCCGACTCCGGTGTGACGAAGTCGCCGGGACGACGACCTACCATTTCCTCGCGTTCGTAGCCCAGACGCTCAAGGAACGCATCGTTCACGTCGAGGTACACGCCATCTTCGCCAATGGACGTTGCCATTGCGGGCGACTTGCGGAACAGCCACTGGTAATCGTCGAGTGTCGTCATCGGGGGAGTATATACGGTATTTCGTAAATAATATCACGGTTTTTCGTTATTTACGGAATTCCGTTGGTTAACTATATCTGTTAACCCTCTGTTTTATATGATTTTTCCAAGTTGGCACGAGTTGTGCAGTAAGTACGTTGTATACATACAGATTCGATACATGCAGCAGCTTGCTGCATCACCAATTTAAGGGAATAAGACCATGTACAGCAGAAAGATTGAAAACGGCCTCGCGCTCATCGGCGCTTTGATTGTGCTCTTCGGGGTAGGCGCTGCCGCAAGCACAGCGCTTGCTGATGAAGCAGGTCATAGCGATGTCACCTTGAGTTCTGTCGCCGCGACCACAGATCAAGGGTAGTTAGCAAGACAAAGAACCCCTTTCGGCGGCGCAAACACAGGATCCTCTCCCCCGAGAACCTGGAATTTCGTCGCCGAAGTCTGCCGGCAGAAATGTCGGTTAAGCGGGTCGAAACGACCCGGCGGCACCCCCCCGTGCCGTTCACTTGGGGCGCCGGAGACCATCCGTGTCGGATGGCCCGCTGTTTTTTTTCGAATTCAGTACTCCGGCGCCTTTCTTTTTTTGCCATCGAGCCTAACCCTGGCCTGCGGCACCATTTTGGCGCTGTTTGGAACGCCGCATTCGACGAGCGATTCCGTTATTGCTGATCGCTCTGCGCAGCTTCTTGAGCCAAAGACGCGCCCAGGCAAATTCAATGCCCAGGATCGCAAGCCCCATCGGGATAACAATGATGGCGGGACCCGGTGCGACAATCATGACTATTCCGAGCAGGATTACGGTAGCACCGACGACCGCTATGGCGATACGGCGAGCCGCTTTGTAGGTTAGATGTGCAGTTCTTTTGATCAAAGGGGCCCCTGAATACCTTGTTCCTGCCTTGCGGAACCGCAAATGGCGATTCGTTTGGACAAGGTTATCACGCAAATACGATTTGTTTTAAGACCACCATGTCGTAGTCTTTGTTTCATGGCGAATCTGTTTTTTCTCTTGATCAGTGCCGCAATGGGCACAATGGACGGGATTTTACCCGGGCAGCTGCTCGTCGACGCCCAAGCGGTTGTCGTAGAGATCGATGCCGTTGCCGAAGATCGTCAGCTGATAAATCTGCCGAATCTCCAGTTTGAGCTGGCGATCAAACCGACGTGTGCAGCGGCTGGCCGCATCGAATCAATTTCCGTCAGCGCGGCTGATACCCGTCAAAGTTATGGCGTCGATGATATCAACGAACAGTCCGTTGTATATGCCCCTTTATCAATTCCAAGTCAGCAGCTAGGGCCGGTACGAATTGGCGATTTTTGCCACACGGCCGTTGTGAATAACGTTGAGGACATGGAAATGACGATACGGGGAGCGTTGACCGCACATCTTTCACTTCGATGCCTGAACGATGAAGAGCCATCAATTACTTACGTGTCGCAAGCGCTCGACATTGTCCTGCGTTGCAACAACGTCGACGATGCGTCGATCGAATCGCCCGAGGATCAGGAATCGTCAGCTGAGCCCGAACCCAGGTTGTGACCGAAAAATTCCAGTGTCCGTTTCCAGGCATCTTCAGCAACTTCCGCATTGTAATTCTGACCGGTCGGGTTGGCGAAAGCGTGGCCTGCTCCCGGATAGATCTGGATCTCGTAATTCTTGCGCAGCCGCTCCAATGCCGCCTCGAAAAGCTGCACTGATTCGACGCTGATACCAGTATCGTCTGCACCGAACAGACCCAGTATCGGCACATTGATCTCTCGCAGCCGTTCCTCGTCATTCGTTACCTGGCCATAATAAATAACTGCGGCATCGAGGTCGTTCGGAAAAAGCATGGCCGTATTCAGCGACCAGCCGCCGCCAAAACACCAACCAACAGAGCCGACCTTGGGCGCGCCGGCTGTTGTATTGACGAAATCGTACGCCTTGCGGATGTTTTCAGCGGCCTGCTCGGGGTTTTCGACAACAGAGAGCATTAATTTTCTTGCAATTTCGGGGCTCTCAGCCACTTCACCGCCGAAAAGATCCACAGCAAAAACGATATAACCTTCTCCGGCGAGGCGGTCTGCCATCGCGCGAACGTTGTCGTTAAGGCCCCACCACTCGTGAATGACAATAATAGCCGGCAGCGGCTCAACCATATCGGCTGGAAACGCGAAGTGTCCGTGGACCAATTCATCTTCGACTTCCGCATATGCCAACCGCTCTGAAATGATCGGCCGCCGTGGCGCGAGTCTTGCGGCCTCGCTCGCTTCTGTAGTGTCATTGGCGTGCTCTCGGGACATCGCGTCCACATTGTCACGATCAGCCTGTTCTGCGGTCCCAGGGGCCGCGGGCTTGCCTGATTCACATGCTGTAACAAGCATTGCCAGGCTGGCGCCAACTACTGTCGCCATCGTAATCCAACCGCGGCTAATTTGGGTATTCTTGGACATAGGGTGACCTTGCGGGTAGTTCGTCAAACGAGTCTCGCTCGTGTCGATAGCCTACCAGTTTAATCCAAAAACCGGCAGCGGGTCGAAGGATTGCCACCCAAGCGCTAGACTAGCGCGCTCAAATCAAGGTTGCAGCGCCGTCAGTCGTCATCTTCCCATTCGCGAAGCTTGCTCTTATCAACCTCGCGCCACTGCTGGTCGCTTTGCCGCGAGTAGTCAATCACCTTTGCAATGGTGTAGATAATAACCACTACGATAAACACAATAATCGGCAATAAGCCCTCGGGCATGATTGGATCCTGAGCACCAACGTGGACAAAGAATATTAGCACCAAAAAGCCGCAACTTTGGTCACGAGGGATAGCTTTCATTCGTGAGTCACTGCGCGATAACGATATCGACTACACGACGGGTCGAATCGGCCGTGCGCTGGGTCTGCTCGCAATACCGATGATGCTCGAAATGTCGATGGAATCTGTTTTTGCTGTCGTCGATATCGCTTATGTTTCTCGCCTGGGTACGGACGCCATTGCCGCGGTCGGTATAACCGAAGCACTGGTCACGGTTCTATATGCCATCGCCATCGGCCTCGGCATGGCCGTCACCGCCATGGTCTCGCGACGAATTGGCGCCAAAGACCCGGAAGCCGCAGCCAGCGTGGCGGGTCAGGCACTATGGATCGGTGCCGCGCTGTCGGTGTTTATTGGTGTTCTCGGCGTAACGTACGCGGAAGATCTGCTTCGCCTCATGGGGGCAAACGCCAACGTCGTCGAGACCGGCGCCGGCTTCGCAGCCGTCTTACTCGGCGGGTCCGTCAGCATTGTTTACTTATTTCTGCTCAACGCTGCTTTTCGTGGCGCCGGAGACGCGACGGTTGCATTGCGCTCATTATGGCTCGCGAATGGCCTGAATATTGTTTTGGATCCCTGCTTCATTTTCGGTCTGGGGCCGTTCCCCGAGTTGGGCGTTACCGGAGCTGCTGTTGCCACCACGATCGGTCGGAGTATCGGCGTTCTCTATCAGCTCTGGCACCTGTTTGACGGTAACGCCCGTCTTAGCCTGAAACTAAGAAACCTGCGCATTAGGCCCGCAATGGCTGCCCGCATGCTCGTCATCTCACTGGGCGGAATCGGGCAATTCCTGATCTCGACCGCAAGCTGGATGATCATCATGCGGATCATTGCGTTGTACGGCAGCACTGCCATCGCTGCATATACGGTCGCCCTCCGCGTGCTCGAGTTCGTCTGGATGCCGGCCTGGGGACTGGGTAATGCTGCTGCGACTATGGTCGGGCAGAGCCTCGGGGCGCAAAAACCCGAGCGCGCCGAACAATCTGCCTGGCAGGCCGTGAGATTTAATCTCGTCTTTATGACTGCGGTCGGCGCGCTTATCGTTGCTTTTGGCCCATCTGTCGCCGCGATGTTCTCCGATGACCCCGAGGTCATACGTTATGGCAGCCATTGCCTGAGAATTCTCGGTCTCGGGTTTCCGCTGTCGGCCATCGGCATTATCATCTCGCAAGCGTTTAACGGTGCAGGTGACACGACAACGCCGACAGTAATGAACTTCGTGTGCTTCTGGCTAATACAGATACCGCTGGCCTACTGGCTCGCAAAGGGCGTCGAACTCGGCCCTAACGGCGCGTTTGTCGCTATGGTCGTCTCTGAAGGGCTGCTGACGGTAATGAGCGTCGTCCTGTTCAGGCGTGGCAACTGGAAACTAAAGGCCGCCTGATGGCCGGGATCAAACATGTCCGAACCGAAACTGATTGAAATCCACAACGCGTCGATATGGCGCGGAAAAACCCATGTCTTCGATAAATTGACGCTATCGATCGACCAGCACGAGCGCGTCGCGATTCTCGGTCCCAATGGGTCGGGCAAGACGACCTTGCTAAAGACCATCAACCGGGAGCTCTACCCGGTTGTGGCCAAAAACGCCTGGATAAAAATTCTCGGGCGCGAAAACTGGAACGTCTGGGACTTGCGTAAGCACATTGGCGTGGTATCGCACGACCTGCACAACCGCTACACCGAGACCACAACTGCACTGGAGGTTGTCGTTTCGGGCTTCCATTCGAGTATCGGCGTACACGGCATACTGGCCGAGCTGGTGAGCAAGGAACAGCTGCGGTGCGCGATGGAGACGCTGGCAATGCTTGGCATTGCATCCCTGCGTGACACGCCGTTGGAATCGATGTCGACAGGACAACAGCGTCGCTGTCTGCTGGGCCGGGCGCTCGTGCATCAGCCGGACACATTAATTCTCGATGAGCCCACGAGCGGCCTGGATTTCGCCGCTAGCTTTGACTACCTGGACCGCATCCGGCAACTGTCTGCCAGTGGCCACAATATCGTGCTGGTGACGCATCATCTCAATGAAATCCCACCCGAAGTTGAGCGTGTTGTGCTGCTCAGGGACGGCAAAGTCGTCGCCGACGGTGATAAGGCGTCTCTGCTTACGAGCGACAGCCTGAGTGATGTCTATGACACATCGATTCGAGTCATTGAGCGCGACGGCTATTTTTTGGCCTATCCGGGGCAGGCGAATTGTAAAACGTGACCTGTTACGATAATTCTGCAACGAAAAGTTCTACTCTAGGTGCATGTTCGTGTTAGTCAGAATCCTTGCCAGCAGCCTGCCTCTTATCACTCTGCCCGCGTTAGCCGCAGAAACTGCTGCCGTGACCGGAATTACCAATGTGGGGCCGGCCGCTTTCCTGTTCACAATTGCCGTGGCTCTGCTGCTGACCCTCGTATTTCGCTCAGTGGCCAGCCATGTCATTCGTATAGTCACCGGCAAGATCGGCGCGATGCGTATTCGACGAGCACTCGAGGCCCGAAGTCCCGATGTTTTGCACGATTTTATATTGCCGGGCTCGTACGGCGGCCTGATAAAAATTGACCATGCGATTCTGACCGCGGGTGGCATCCTCTGCATCCAGACCAAGCACTACAACGGAATCGTCTTCGGCGCCGAAGATGAGCCGCAGTGGACCAATGTTGACAGCACGCTTCGGCGACGCTTTCTGAATCCGCTTATTCAAAATGAAGGTCGCACTCGAGCGCTGCAAAAGGTGGTTCCGGATGTCCCGGTTGCGAACGTTGTGGTATTCACCGGAGCTGTGGAATTCCCAACCCCAGCACCCAAGAACGTAATTCTTATCGATCAACTCGATAGCTTCATCGCGAAGTTTATCTTTGGCCCCAGCAAGGTTAAGGACTGGGATGCAGCCTGGCTTACCGTGAAATCGGCCGCATTGACCGATGAAGATACGCGCAAGGATTTGCGAGCCCAGATAGCCTGACGCATCACAGCGCGCCGAATTTTGTCCATTGTTCTATACTCGCTCGGGTCTTCAGCAGACCACGGGTCAGCATCGCATGGATAATACCGACGTCCTGATTTCTTCTCCGCTTGGCGTACTCGCTGTGCTGGTTTTCGTCGCCGCGTTCTTCTTCATGGTCGAACAGACGACACGCTCGAAACTCTTTCAGTACTTGCCGCCGCTGCTTTTTATCTATGCGACGCCGGTCTTCCTGAATAACTTCGACGTTATTCCGGCTGGCTCGCCTGTTTATGCAGGTCTTAGCGCCTATCTTTTGCCCGCGTTCATTGTTCTGATGCTGATTAAGGTGAACGTGCCGGCCGTTATTAGCGTGATGGGCAAAGGTGTGCTTGTCATGTTGATGGGTACGGCTGGCGTCATGGTCGGTGCTGTCGTCGCCTATATGCTGGTGCACACCTGGCTGTCTGATGATGCGTGGAAAGGTTATGGCGCCCTGGCTGGAAGCTGGATTGGCGGCACCGCGAACATGGCCGCCACCGCCGAGATGCTCGGCACATCCGAGGAGCAGTTCGGACTGGCCGTTATAGCCGACAACGTCATTTACGTTGTCTGGCTACCCCTGCTCCTGATGTCGCGCGACTTTGCGGATCGCTTCAACAAGTGGGCGCGCGTACCCGCCGAAAGACTGCAGGCAATGGATGCCGCGGCAGACCTCCACGTTGAAGATGAACAGACACCAACGATGCCGCAATACCTTTTTCTGGCTGCGACCGCCATCGGTGTCACCTGGTTTGCTACGGCACTGGCTCCTGGCATCGCAGGCTGGGTTGCCTCGGTCAGCGCAGGCGCGGCATCTGTTTTCTCGGTCACGACAGTTCGAATTCTGCTCGTTACGACGATCGCCTTGTTGCTATCGGTGACACCAGTATCCAGGTTGCCCAACTCAACGGCTATGGGCACTGCGCTTATCTACATCTTCGTGGCAGGTATGGGTGCGCGCGCATCGGTCGCAGGGCTTGCCGAAGCACCAATGTTCGTTGCCGGCGCTTTTATTTGGATCCTGATTCACGGACTGTTTTGCCTTGCCGGCGCCTGGCTCTTCCGTGTTGACGTCCACAGCGTCGCTATTGCATCAGCCGCTAACATCGGTGCCGCTGCTTCTGCACCGATAGTCGCCGCGCACCACCGACCGAGCCTCGTACCTGCATCGATACTCATGGCGCTACTCGGCTACGCGATGGGTAATTACCTTGCACCTCTTACCGGACACCTTGCCCGGATGGCTGTCGGACAGTAATGCCTACGACTGCCGCGGAAAAGGCCAGGAGCTGGGCCGCTCGAATGGCAATCGGCGCTGCAGCTGCCATCGTCATCGGCGCCGTTTTGGCTGTGCTGCTGTGGCGTGACCGCGGGACGCTCGACTCCATCGACTGGCCCCCGTACCCGATCTATGAAGCCACGGCCGATAGTGTCACCGTCACCTGGCTCGGGGTAACGACATTGTTGTTTGACGATGGCGAAACACAGATCCTGATCGACGGCTTCTTCTCGCGACCGTCGTTGGCAGACGTGCTGCTGGACAGACCCGTAAAGAACGATGCCGCCACAATAAATCGCGTAATCGACGAATACCGCATGCGCCGTCTCGCTGCGATAATTCCAGTACATTCGCATTACGACCATGCGATGGATATCGGCGCCATTGCCAACCGAAGCAGCGCTTCGATTCTGGGTTCAGAAACGAGCGCGAACATCGCGCGCGGTGCCGGTGTCCCGGAAGACCAGATCGTCATCGTGGACAGCGGTGAAGAATACGAATTCGGCCAATTCTCCGTGACGTTGATCGAATCCACTCACGCGCCCATCGGCTGGAGCGGGTCGGTGCCCTATGATGGGACGGTCGATCAACCTCTGCAGTTGCCAGCTCCGGTATCCGCGTGGCGTGTAGGAAAAAGCTACTCAATCATTATCAGCCACCCCCAGGGAACGACTATCGTTCAGGGCAGCGCCGGATTCGTCAACAATGCGCTTGTCGGTGTGAAGGCCGATACGGTCATGCTCGGCGTCAGCTTGCTCGACGGACTTGGTCAGGACTATGCAGAGCGATACTGGAAAGCGCTCGTTACCACTACAGGCGCCGCCCACGTAGTGCCGATACATTTTGATGAATTCTCGCAGCCATTCGGAGAGACCCAACTGTATCCTCGCGCACTCGACGATTTTGTAAAGGTCGCGGGCTGGCTGGAATCCTCTCGGCAGTCATGGGATCTGGATGCGCGACTGCATATCCCCGAGTTCGGCCGGAAAATCGTCCTTTATCCCGCAACCTCACCGGAAACCTGAGCGCCGTTGCCAGGGTGCTCTGCTAAGAGCTCCGTCAGTGAATAGCGGCCGGCAATCAGTTTTTCCTTGCCCTCGCGGTCGAGTTTCTTGACCCTGTATTCGGCGCGTGATGCGCTGCTGCGATCCCCTATGCTCTGCACGAACTCAAGTCTAAGCGGTCCCTTTCCGCGCAGGTACTTTGCTCCGCGCGGGCCACATTGGTGTTCCTGGAATCGTCTTTCGACGTCTACTGCTATACCAGTATAGAGGCTGCCATCCGCACATCGAACGATGTAGAGGCTGTATATGTTGTCGACGCTCAGGCGTTGCCGCCTGCCAAGGTATCGCCAAGCACACGAAATGCACCGGCCTCAATGCTTGCCCCATTTTCGGTCGTATCGGCAAAACTCAGTACTATCTCGGAGATGCCATCGAGCTCAGCGGCGGGTTCGTGCAAGCGCAACGTCAACGTCGTGCCGATAAGCACCGCCTCTTTGACAAGGTCATGTCCACCGAATTGTTTTTCATTAATCTCGATGTACATCGATGAATCGAAATCATCCTCGACAGTCCGCATCAATAGCAGATAGTCGTCGATATCCCCCTCGTCACTCGTGCGCGCAAAAAAGAGCATTGTTGCGTTGTCACGAACGTCAAACGCGACCGTATCGTAGAAACGAGTGTCAGACATCGGTTTTCCTCGGTCATCAGGCTCAGGCCCTTAGTCTACGCCATTCCGGGACCTGGCGTCATTCGCTGCCCGTGCTTGCCGGGCCTGCATGCTTCAAGTACCGTCATAAACAAATGATGACATTGAACTTCAAGGGCAGACCGCAGCGTCAAATGCGTCAGGCCAATCAGCTGAGCTCGCATCCGTTGGCTCTGGCGTGACCGAAAGGGGACAGCTAATTTCGCTTGCGCTTGCCGCGCTGTCTATTGTCGCCCTGCTTTTTGCACTGACGTCGCCGATCCCACAGGATCCTGAATACCACCTGTTCGTCGACGGCCGCCGGCTGTTTGCTGTTCCGAACTGCTGGAACGTGCTGTCGGCCCTGCCTTTACTGCTTGTCGGTGTGTGGGGACTGTCCTATGTATACAAGCATGACCAAGATGCGTGCGCGCCCGAACTTGTCCTGGCCTATCGAACGTTCTTCGTCGGCATTCTGCTGACGGCCTTTGGATCCGCGTACTACCATCTCGTGCCATCCAACGAGTCACTCGTATATGACCGCTTGCCGATGACGGTTGGCTTTGCAGGTTTATTCTCGATTATCACAGGAGAATTTGTCTCAGCACGCATCGGGCGTCGGCTGCTAGTTCCTTTACTCGTAATCGGCATTGCATCAGTAGCCTATTGGGCCGTCACAGAATCACATGGCGCCGGCGACCTGCGCCCTTATGCGCTCGTCCAGTTTCTGCCGATGCTGCTCATACCGGTCATATTGGTGGTATATCGGTCAGCGTCCGGGTCAGCGCGGTATTTCTGGATAATGATCGCCTTTTACGTTGTCGCAAAGCTATGCGAACACTTCGATGCCGAAATCTTTTCCCTGGGTGAAGTCGTGAGTGGCCACACGCTCAAACACCTGTTTGCGTCGCTAGCGCCTGCAACGCTGCTATACGCACTTACCCGACATCATCTTCGCCCCGGCCTCAGGGAGAGCGCCAGATAACCTCCACCATTTCGGTTAGCCCCGCATCAATGAATTTTGGTGGCGCATTCTCGATGTCGTCCTGTGAATCAATACGTACCAGGCTTGGCCAGTAGGAGAGCAACTCGGCAGACGGGACGCAGAACGGCGGCCCGTCGGCCATTGTCTGATCGTATTCGAGCGTAATAACGAATTGCTCCGCCCCTTCTTCAAGCAAGGTGCTTGTATGTCTTGCGTAAGCGGCACGCCTGTCAGCCGGCATCGCGATCAGCGCGCCGCGATCGTAATGCGCATCGCAACGCACGGATTTTAGTTCGAAGTAGTCACCACACATGATTGTAATTGCCGCTTCTTTCGCCCGATAGGTCGGCAACTCGCCGTCGATAACATCGTAGTCCAACCCTTGCTCGTTAAAAAAAGCCTCGACAGCAAGTTGTGACAGCTCGACACCGAGGACGTCATTACCCTGGTCTGCAAGCCATTTCAGGTCCGCAGTCTTGCCGCACAATGGCACCAGCACGTGGCGGCCTGTCGCACGCCAGTGACTCCTCAGACCGGCATTGCCATCAGCCTGATGCCAGCCCGTACGACCTTGCTGCCAGCGCTCTATCCATGGTTCTGACATGAATTGTCCTCCTCGGTAAGCGCCACCCTAGCATTGCCGGCTGCGCTTGCGGGTGCCACGTATTTTACGCGCACTGCTCACGGCGTTACTATGCGCCGCGCCCGTCGGATCTGCCGACTCTTTACTCCAACACTTTGGGAAACGCACAAAATGACGACCGCGGAACGAATTGACGGCAAAGCCAAAGCCGCCAGCATATCGGCCAGAATTACGGAAGAAACGGCATCATTGTTGGAAGAACACGGCGTCACGCCGGGGCTTGCAGTTGTAATTATCGGCGAAGATCCGGCTAGTCAGGTTTATGTGCGCAACAAGAAACGTACCGCGGAAAGCTGCGGCTTCCACTCCGTCCAACACACGTTCGCAATCGACGCAGCGCAGGACGATGTTCTGGGCCTGATTGAAAACCTCAACAACGACCCGGCCATTCACGGAATCCTGGTGCAGTTGCCACTGCCAAAACATCTCGACGAGCAGACGATTACACAATCCATTTTACCAACGAAAGACGTTGATGGATTTCATTTCGTCAATATTGGCAAACTGAGCTCCGGAAATTTGTCCGACGCGTTTGTGCCGTGTACCCCGGCAGGCTGTATGTTGATGATTGAAGACTACCTGGGCGCAGACCTATCGGGCCTTGGCGCTGTCGTCGTGGGACGCTCGAATATCGTCGGCAAGCCCATGGCGAGTTTGCTACTCAAGGCGAATGCAACGGTAACCATTTGTCACAGCCGCACAAACGACCTTGCTGGTGTTGTCAGGCAGGCCGACATTGTCATTGCCGCTGTCGGCCGCGCTAATATGGTCGAGGGCAGCTGGGTCAAACCCGGGGCAGTGGTGATCGATGTCGGAATAAATCGAATCGAGACGACTGTCGACGGAGAAACGAAGTCGCGGCTGACCGGTGATGTCGACTTCGAATCTGTCAGCGAGGTAGCCAGGGCCGTTACTCCGGTTCCAGGCGGCGTCGGCCCCATGACAATCGTCATGCTCATGGCCAACACTTTACGTGCCGCGAAACTCTCGGTGGGCCTGGATGGCTGAAGAGGGTTTCCGCACGATCTGGCTGAACCCCGACGATCCTTCGATCGTACAGATTATCGACCAGCGTAAGCTGCCGCACGAATATTGCATCCACGACCTGAGAACGTGGGAAGACGGCCTTGTAGCGATTAACGACATGTTCGTGCGCGGCGCGCCGCTAATTGGAGCAACTGCCGCCTGGAGTCTCTACCTGGCTGCATTACACGGCAATCCTGCCGGCGAAGCCGTTCGCAAAGCGGCAGCAAAGCTGCTCGCGTCGCGACCGACAGCCGTCAACCTGGCATGGGCCGTCGGGCGAATTCTGCGGATTGCCGACAACACATCGAATGCCGATATCGCTCAGGCAATCCGCACCGACGCGCAGGCGATATGCGATGAAGACGTGCAGATCTGCCGCAGCATTGGTCAGCATGGCCTGACGTTGCTCGAGACGATTTCCAAACGAAAAAGCGGTGGGACGATCAATGTGTTGACGCATTGCAATGCTGGCGCCCTGGCCACTATCAACTGGGGCACAGCGACCGCGCCGATCTATTTCGCGCATCAGCAGGGACTTGATGTGCATGTGTGGGTAGATGAAACGCGACCCCGCAACCAGGGTTCTCAACTGACTGCCTGGGAACTGGCCAGGAACGGCGTGCCGCATACGCTAATCGTCGACAACGCCGGTGGACACCTTATGCAGCACGGCCAGGTCGATATCGTCATTACCGGTACGGACAGGACGACGCGTTCGGGCGATGTCGCGAACAAGATCGGGACCTACCTCAAAGCCCTCGCGGCGTTTGATAACGACGTGCCTTTTTATGTTGCCCTGCCTTCGACAACCATCGACTGGGCGGTTCGCGACGGCGTCAGAGACATTCCTATCGAAGAACGGGACCCGACCGAGGTGTCTCACGTGTCCGGCCTGGCGAATGATGCGCCGACCACCGTACGAACTGTCATGCAAACAACGCCGATCAGCAACTACGCGTTCGACGTCACGCCTGCGCGACTGGTAAGCGGATTGATAACGGAACGCGGTATTTGTGACGCCAGCGAGGCAGGGTTGGCAAGTCTCTTCCCTGAAGAGGTCGGCACTTGACGATCGACGAAGGCTATATCAAGTACGTCAGCCACTGGACGCCCGGATCCGCCACGCATATCG
>JAOTUU010000056.1 GCA_029863705.1 Gammaproteobacteria bacterium | reverse complement strand
TTACCGTTGCGCCTGATTTCAAAATGCAGTCGCGCCTTGCGTTCCGGCCCCTCCCCCATAGTCGCTATGCGCTGGCCCTTTCTAATTTTGTCGCCTTCTTTGACCAGCAGCGACGCGTTGTACCCGTAGGCACTCAGGTAGGTGTCGTTATGTTTGATAATAATAAGCTGCCCATAACCGATGAGTCCACTGCCCGCATAGACCACTCTCCCGGACGCCGCAGCCTGAATGGGCTGCCCAATTCTCCCGTTTATGAGCACACCGGTTCCGGTACCCGGTTTTCCGCCGTATGCGACATTTATCCTGCCCCTCGTCGGCCAGACCCATGGCGGCGGAGCCTGTGCTGGGATTTTCGGTAAAGGCTTTGTGCTTCGACGCTGAGCCGTTTGCGACGGTTGCGACGGTTGCGATACGCCACCTGCCGGTGGGGACAATAAAATGACTTGCCCGGGGTGAATCAGTGAGCCGCTGCCGAGTCGATTCCAGCGTGCAACATCGGCCGGGTTCTTGCCGTAGCGCCAGGCGATCGAATACAGCGTTTCACCGCTCCTGACGATGTGTTGATCAGGCTCCCACGCAGGTTGCGAACTGCAAGCGGCAACAAGCGATAAAACGGCGAGCGCAGCCATGAATCGAACACGCCCCTGTCGACGCCCGCAGCGCATCAGCCACGGACCATGAGCCAGCCGATTATGGCCACAGCGAGAACAACGACTGCCCAGCCGAGACCCTCTACGTATTTCTTCAGAGTCGTATCAAGTTTGTCGCCACCCAGGACAACAAGGCCGGATACCAGAAAAAATCGCGCACCACGACCAACAACGGACGCCAGGAAGAAGCCTGGCAGGTTCAATGCCGCCACACCCGCAGCGATGGTAAAAACCTTGTACGGAATGGGTGAAAACCCGGCAACGAAAATAGCCCAGACACCGTAAGTGTCAAACCACTCGCGGCTTGTTTGATAGGCACCCCAGTAATGCGAATCTGCCAGCCAGGGTTCGATAAGATCAAATATTCCTATACCGATCGCGTAGCCGGCCAGCCCACCCAGGACAGAATAAACTGTCGCGATAATCGCGTAACGCCAGGCCTTGTCGCGCTTGGCAATGCACATTGGCGCCAGCATGACATCGACCGGAATGGGAAAGAACGACGACTCAGCGAAACTCAGCGCGCCAAGGTAACGTTCGGCGTATTTATGGCGTGACCAGTCGAGTACCCGGTCGTATAGCGGTCCGAATAGCTTCATGTTCCGTGCACGAGCGGGACAAAACTGACGGCGCCCAGCGATACCTGCTCGAAGTGGTCATTCCTGCGCGTAACCTGCAAGAGGTCCTGGCAACCCGTCGGACCGACCGGAATGATCATTCGTCCACCTGGCGCGAGTTGCTCAAGCAGTTTCTCGGGCAGTTCGTTGGCTGCAGCGGTAACAATAATGCCGTCGTAGGGGCCGTATTTCCGCCAGCCTTCCCAGCCATCACCGGGCCGAAACTCAACATTGTAGATGTCGAGGTCACGCAGGCGCTGCCTGGCTTTTCGTTGCAATTCACGAATTCGCTCAACCGTGTAGATTTTATTCACCAGTGGCGCCATTACTGCTGTCTGGTAACCACAACCGGTACCGATCTCAAGTACGGTCTCACCTTCGAAACCGTCGAGCAGCGCTTCTGTCATGCGTGCAACGACCCACGGCTGGCTGATCGTCTGGCCGAGCCCAATGGGCAGTGCCGTGTCTTCATACGCTCGGCTTGCCAGGGCCTCGTCCACAAACAGGTGCCGCGGCACATTGCGTATCTGCTCCAAAACCGCTTCCGATTTTATGCCATGGTCCTTCAGGCGCTGCACCAGGCGATCCCGGGTCCGCGCCGAGGTCATGCCGATGCCCTGAATACTGCGGCGTTGGTCAACCATCGTGCAGCCACTCTGTTACCTGCGGCAGTGCTTCGTGTCGCGTCAAATCCACCTTTAGCGGTGTTACGGCAACAGCACCCTGATCGATAGCGTGAAAATCGGTACCTTCGCCAGCATCCTGACCTTTGCCGGCCGGACCGACCCAGTAAATTGTCCTGCCATGTGGATCCGAGGATTTGACGACAGGCTCGGACTTGTGACGAAAACCAAGCCGCGCGACCGTAACGCCCGTCAGCTCGTCATAAGGACGATCCGGCACATTGATGTTAAATATGAATTCCGACGGCAATGGCCGCCTTCCCAGGCGCTGGACGAATTCCGTCGCGACCCTCGCCGCCGTATCGAAATGCTGCATCTCGTGCCCGACAAGCGATACCGCAATCGTCGGGAAGCCGAGAAAACGCCCTTCCATCGCCGCGGCCACGGTGCCCGAATAAATGACATCGTCGCCCAGGTTGGCGCCATGATTGATACCGGAAACGACCAGATCCGGCTCTTCCTTAAGAAACCCCGTCAGCGCAAGATGCACGCAATCCGACGGAGTTCCGTTCACCTTGTAACGGTTCTCCGCGACTTTTGATACGCGCAACGGATCATGCAGCGTCAGTGAGCTGCTCGCAGCAGAACGATTTCGATCCGGTGCCACGACCACGACATCAGCGATTTCGGCCAATGCGTCGGTCAGCACGTTTATGCCGGTCGCAAGATATCCGTCGTCATTGCTGACGAGGATCTTCATTCGTGATGTCGGTGGGGATTGGCTGCTTGGCACGCGCTCACTATACTTAATGTTTACCTTGCACCATAGCCTGAGTAGCCAGCCTTGAGCGATGATGACAGCCTGTTCCGCCGGGCCATATCGGGAGCCAAACCTTTGCGCGCCGAGCTTCGTGTGGACCCCAAAGCGAACAAGCCGAAACCGAAGGCTCGCTTCTCCCGTGCCGATGAGAAAGAGGCACTGCGCGAAAGCCTGAATCCAGACATCGACACGATGGAAAGCAGCAATGCTGAAAGCATGCGCTTTCATCGCCCATCCGTTGGTCGTCGCACGATGCGCAAACTCGCGCGAGGCAGTTTCAGCGTTCAGGCTGAGATCGATCTGCACGGCATGACTGTTGCCGAGGCCAAACCGAGACTCGCTGACTTTGTCGAAAATTGCGCGAGGCAGGGGCACCGGTGCATCCGTGTCGTTCACGGCAAGGGGCTTGGCTCCGGGCATCGCGGGCCGGTACTCAAGAACAGTGTGAATCACTGGTTGCGCAAGTGGAGCTCGGTGCTGGCCTTCGTATCGGCACGCCAGGTCGACGGTGGTACCGGCGCGGTATACGTCCTGCTCCGCGAGCCGTAGGAGCGGCCTGTAGGAGCGGCCCATGGCCACGATACGGAAAAGCACACGGCCGTCTAGCGTGGCAGCCGGTCAGACGGCCTGCATCCGCGATGCTCATGGCAGCTACACGGCCAGCAGACGGCGCATTTCTCTCGGTCATGGCTCGCGATGCTGCGCTTTACTTCCCTCGATAAACGCCCCGCCCGCTGGCCCTGCGATGATGGTCGTAGGGCCGGGAGCGTGGGATCTTTTTTTCCGGAAATAAAGCGCAGCGCAGCGAGCCATTCCGGAAAAAAATGATGCCAGGCTAGACGGCCGTGCGATAAACGTCGCGGCTTATTATCCCCCGCAGAGGGGAAAAGCCGCTCCTACGACACCTGTGCAATCTCTCGCAGTACGGCAGTCGCGTAGCTACCGCGGCCCAGCGCGAAGTCCAGCCAAAGCGCGTCGCCGTCTATCTCCCAATTTAAATCCTGTACGCGCAACCTCAGCGGCCGACTGGACGGCTCAACACCTATTTCGCTTATTCCCGGTAAGCAACCGCTGGGGTGAATATCCATTTCCGAACATCGCTGTTCGAGTTCTGGCGTTAGTTCATCGACCGTGAACACGCTACGCGTACCATCGAGATTGACAATATCACCGGGCAGGATGCGGTTCCAGGTGTTGTCTCGAACCCGAAGATCGAGGTTGTCGTTGAATTCCAGGGAGCGTATCGCCGAGATGCCGATGCTGCGTTTGCTTCGCGACAGGCGTCGACCCGCTATTACGGCGCGGCCCAACTCGATATTTCCACCGTCGCGTCCAAAACGCTGCTCGCCGAAATAATTCGGCACACCGAGGGTACGAATTGCCTCCAGGCGCCCATCGATCCTTCCGCCAAGCGACGCAATTTCACTTCCGCGAACTGCGATTCGAAACGTGTTGCCTTTGTGCGCTCCGCGCTTGAGCTTTCGCCGGTGCAGCTTCTTGTCGAGGATCCTGACACCGTCGGCTTTCAGCGTCGTCCAATCCGTGCCCTCCGCGCCGGGCCGCCGCACACTGAACCACTGCCGCGTAACAGCATGTCGATCCTTGAGGCCCGCGTAGCCAACATCCCGTACCGGAATTGACGCGTGCAATGCCAATTGTTCGGCAACCCACACAGTGTTCGCACCAACCTTTTCGATCCAAAGCCAGTCGTGCTCGCCGTCGTCGCTGAATTCAAAGTTCAGCACTTCAGTAACGATGAAATCGCTCGGCGAGGTACGGATGCGACCAGTAGACAGCGCCGGGCCGAGCGCACGAGCCCAATCCGGGAGCGGTGACAAAGTGTGACTCAGTACGCCGTGCTGGCGACGGGTACGACCTGGTAGAAGGTCTCGTCGGAACCAATCATGCCGAGGTCGGTACGGGCGCGTTCTTCCGCGGCTTCTTTGCTTTGTTTGAGATTGATAACCTCAGCATCGAGCGCTTGATTGCGTTCGCCCAATAGCTCGTTTTGCTCACGTTGCTCGACAACGGCCGCGCGCAAATCGCGCGTCTTACCAAAGCCCTCGGCAGAGAACCAGAGCTGACCCTGCAAAGTCAGCCCCACGATTCCCAGGATCACCAGCATCCAGCGTGCATTCACGATCTGTTCCCTAAAACAGCGCCTTATGGCGCCTTAACTGAAAACGCCTCGCGAGCGGCATACGTCGCTTCGCCACCCAATTCCTCTTCGATGCGCAGCAGTTGGTTGTACTTGGCAATGCGATCAGATCGGGACAGAGAGCCCGTCTTGATTTGCGTTGCCCGGGTTCCGACCGCGATATCTGCGATTGTGCTGTCCGATGTTTCTCCGGACCGGTGCGAGATCACTGCCGAATAGCCTGCGTCCACCGCCATAGTAATTGCATCAAGAGTTTCGCTTAAGGTACCGATTTGGTTGGGTTTTATCAATATTGAATTGGTAATTTTTTCGTCGATACCGCGCTGCAGGATCGACGTGTTCGTAACGAACAAATCGTCGCCAACCAGCTGGATGCGGTCTCCAATGGCCTCGGTGTGCAACTTCCAGCCCTCCCAGTCGCTTTCGTCCATACCGTCCTCGATCGAAATAATCGGGTAGGCATCCGCAAGCTCTGCCAGAAACGCGCTAAAACCGGCCGAATCATAGGTTTTACCCTCGGACTCGAGGTTGTACACACCATCCGAATAGAACTCCGAGCTCGCAACGTCGAGACCAAGCAAGATTTCAGCCCCCGGCGAAAATCCGGCTCGTTCAATCGCAACCATGATGGTATCGAGCGCGGCACGATTTGATGGCAGGTTCGGTGCGAAGCCGCCCTCATCCCCAACCGCCGTATTCATGCCCTGCTCACGCAAAACACTTTTTAGCGAATGAAAAATCTCCGCGCCGTAGCGAAGCGCTTCAGTGAAGTTCGGCGCACCAACCGGCAGAATCATAAATTCCTGGATATCGACGCTGTTGTCCGCGTGCGCGCCGCCGTTAATGATGTTCATCATTGGCACCGGCATTTCCGTACTGCTACCCAGGTGGCGGAAAAACGAAACACTCTTGGAGGCCGCCTCCGCTTTGCTGGCTGCTAGCGATATTGCCAGCAGCGCATTGGCGCCCAAATTGCCTTTGTTCTCGCTGCCATCAAGATCGATCATGCATTGATCGAGCGCCCGCTGGTTTTCGAATTCCTTGCCGAGTAATGCATCTCGCAGGGCGCCGTTAACATTGGCAACGGCTTTCTGCACGCCTTTGCCAAGGTATCGTGACTTGTCGCCGTCTCTAAGTTCGACGGCCTCGCGAGTGCCCGTAGACGCACCCGATGGCACGGCTGCACGAGCGGTCGTGCCGTCCGTCAGAGAAACATCCGCCTCAACGGTAGGGTTGCCGCGTGAATCCAGAATCTCGCGGCCTTGAATTTTTGTGATCTTAATCATTGGTCTTCCAGGTAGTCGTGTTTCTTAATATTGGTGTCGATTGAGACAAGCGTCTCAAGCAGTGCACGCATCTTATCCAGCGGCCAGGCGTTGGGGCCGTCGCTGAGCGCCTTATTCGGGTCCGGGTGTGTCTCCATGAACAGCCCGGCGATGCCAACGGCTGTTGCCGCGCGTGCCAGTACCGGGATGAACTCGCGTTGTCCACCCGACGCGTCGCCTTTGCCACCAGGCAATTGCACCGAATGCGTAGCATCGAACACAACCGGGCAACCCGTACCGCGCAAGACTGCGAGACTGCGCATGTCGGACACCAGGTTGTTATAGCCGAACGAGAAGCCGCGCTCGCAGACCATGATGTCTTCATTACCCGTCGATTTGGCCTTATCGACAACGTTTTGCATTTCCCACGGTGACAGGAACTGGCCTTTCTTGATGTTGACGGGTTTTCCTGCGCCTGCTGCACGCAAAATGAAATTGGTTTGCCGACAGAGGAATGCTGGTGTTTGCAGCACGTCGACCACATCGGCAACTTCGTCCATGGCCGTGTCTTCATGCACATCGGTCAGTATCGGAACTTCAATCTGTCTCTTGACCTCGGCGAGAATCCGCAGCCCCTCTTCCATTCCAGGACCACGAAAACTGCTGCTGGAACTTCTGTTGGCTTTGTCGAACGACGACTTGTAAATAAACGCTACACCAAGATCCGCGCATATTTCCTTGAGCGCTCCAGCCGTGTCCAATGCCATCGCTTCGCTTTCGACGACACAGGTGCCCGCTATAAGGAAAATTGGCTGGTTATTGCCAGCATCAAAACCGCACAGCTTCATGCCTGGGCTACCTTTGGCAATGAACCCTCACTGTGCTTTCGTGTTGCGGCAACAAAGCCTGTAAACAGCGGATGTCCATCACGTGGGTTCGACGTGAACTCGGGGTGAAACTGGCTCGCGAGAAACCAGGGATGATCCGGGATCTCGACCATCTCGACGAGGTCGTCAACTGACAGGCCTGAGAAACGCAAACCCGCTTCCTCAAGCACGTCGCGATAATTATTGTTCACTTCATAGCGATGCCGATGGCGCTCTTCGATACTCGTTGCGCCATAGCTGGTCGCCGCTAGCGAGCCCTCCGTGAGGCTGACTTGCTGCGCACCGAGGCGCATGGTGCCACCCAATTCCGAGGCTTCATCACGTTGTTCGACGTCGCCCGTCTCCGTTTGCCATTCTGTTATCAAGGCGACCACCGGATGTGGGGTTTTCTTCTCGAACTCTGTGCTCATCGCCCCTTCCAACCCGGCCAGATTGCGTGCCGCCTCGATGACGGCCACCTGCATCCCGAGGCAGATGCCGAGGTAAGGAATGCCGTTTTCGCGGGCAAAACGCACTGTTTCGATCTTGCCTTCTATACCCCTGTCGCCGAAACCTCCAGGCACGACAATGCCATCCATACCTTTGAGACAGTCGACGCCTTCTTCTTCGACATCTCTGGATTCAATGAACCGGATCTTGACCTTGGTGCGGTTGTGAATTCCGCCGTGGTTCAGCGCTTCAACGAGTGAAATGTATGAGTCCTTGAGACCCATATATTTGCCAACCATCGCTATTTTGACCTCGGCCTCCGGGTGTTGCTTGGCGTCTACTATTTCATCCCATTCGGAAAGGTTTGCTTCAGGCAAATCGAGCCCGAGTTGCTGCACCACAATGCTGTCGAGACCCTGCTCGTGCATCATCGCCGGAATCTTGTAAAGATCGTCCGCGTCATACGCAGAAATAACGGCCTTTTCCTGAACATTGGTGAACAGCGCGATCTTACGCCGCTGCTCCATTGGCAACGGATCTTCCGACCGACAGACGAGGATGTCAGGTTGTATGCCGATTGAACGCAGCTCTTTGACCGAGTGCTGCGTCGGTTTCGTCTTGATCTCCGAAGATGTCGAAATAAAGGGCACGAGCGTCAGGTGCACATATACGACTCGATCGTGTCCGAGTTCGATACCCATCTGACGAATCGCTTCGAGAAACGGAAGAGACTCGATATCACCGACCGTGCCGCCAATCTCGACGAGGCAGATATCAGCATCGCCGGCGCCTTTCTTGACGCCTTCCTTGATCTCGTCCGTGATATGCGGGATTACCTGTACCGTAGCGCCGAGGTAGTCGCCGCGGCGCTCCTTGGCAATAACACTCTCGTAAATACGACCCGTGGTGTAGTTGCTGTGACGGCCACCTTTGGCCGTGCGCACAAATCGTTCGTAGTGGCCGAGGTCAAGATCGGTCTCGGTGCCATCATGCGTAACGAATACCTCGCCATGCTGGAACGGACTCATCGTACCTGGATCGACGTTGATGTACGGATCGAGCTTGATCATGCTGATCGAAAGCCCACGTGCCTCAAGAATTGCGCCAAGGCATGCTGAGGTAATCCCTTTGCCGAGCGAAGAAACCACGCCGCCTGTAATGAAAACATACGATGTCATATGCGAACCTAAGTTAGTCACTGACGCAAACAAAGAAGGGCTGGAATAAAAGCATCTAAGACTCTCGCTTAGAACTCTTTTCCAACCCTTGGGAATACACGCCGTCGTTGGAGATAAGACGGTTTTAAACGTTAACAGAACACCCCTAACGAAACAATCAAAGACTAGTGAATTGAGGGTCTATTTCGCCATTCAATTGCCGTACCTGCCGCACTCATTGCCGAAGCCGCAATCCACAGGTCAGCAACCGCAACAAGTTCTCCGCCTGAATACAGCAATGGCAGGCGTTCTCGCATCCAGGGAACAACGCCCTCATCTTGAAGTAGTTTCTTGAGTTTACGCGTATGTGATTGACCTGCCGGCTTAAATTCCTCACCGCCAACTCGATATCTCACCTCGAGGCCTTTGCCAATGACCGCGTCCGAGAGCCCCTCTTCCGCATTCTGGACCAGCCGTAATGTGCCAAGCCTGCCCGGCAAATCTACATGATCGCCAATGACGGCCGTAGTCTCTGGCCACTGCGAATCCTCAACAATGTCCGGCAGCAAATACAGGTGCTCGCGGTAGCGTCGCACACGGACCCCCGGCCAGCTGACGAGGGGCTGCGCATCGTCTCGCGCCTCCAGCAGATGAGATTGGATTTGTTGCAGGTGAACAGCTCCCGGCATCGGCATGCCAAGGCTAAAAACGACATGCCGCAAAAGGTTGCGCTGGCGTGCTGACGACAGTCCCTTCAGTTCGTTGATCCGCAAACGATCAGGTCTGTCGCCCACCTGCGCGCGATCCGTTGCAGCAAGCTCAGTCAGCAACGACGTCGCTTCACGTGCCAGCGCCGCGCTGCGCCGAATACGGCCGGCGGCATCGGGCCAACGCGTTTCAAGCCGCGGCAATATCTCGTGACGCAGAAAGTTGCGGTCGAATTGCTGATCGGTGTTTGATGGATCGTCCACCCAGGCCAGACCATTCTCGGCAGCGTATTTTTCGAGTTCGCTTCGCGATACCTCAAGCAGCGGTCGCGCCAACCAGCCACGGGCGAATGGTCGAATCGAAGCAATACCGGCGAGACCAGCAGGCCCGCTGCCGCGCATCAGATTAAGCAACAGGGTTTCTGCCTGATCGTCCTTGTGATGCGCGCTTAACAACCAGTCATTCGGCTCGAGCATATCTCCAAGCGCGGCATAACGGGCTTTGCGTGCCGCAGCCTCCAGACCCATTCCGGATTGCCGGTCGATGTTGACTTTCAGCCCATGAAACTCAAGCCCGAGCCCAGCGGCGAACTCCTTACAATGATCCGCCCAGACGGCTGACTCCGCGTGCAGGCCGTGATCGACATGTACAGCGATGACCGGCATCTGCTGCGCAGTTTGGCTGTCAGCCAGTACATGTAACAAAACAGCAGAATCGAGACCGCCGGAGAATGCAATCACGTACCGGGCTGGCGATGCTGAAACTGCCGAAAGCTCCTTGAGCTGTCGGAGCAAAACATCGGAGGTGAAGCTCACGCCTCTTTGAATTGACCGAAGCTGGCGAGGCGTCGGTGGCGGTTCTCGAGCAGTTGCTCGACCGGTAATGCTTCGAGTTCCTCGATATTTTTCAACAGGGCATTTCGCAGTACTTCTGCCGCCTGCTTAGGGTCTCGATGGGCACCGCCCAACGGCTCTTCGAGTACTTCGTCAACGAGACCGAACCCGCTCAGGTCTTTGGCCGTAATTCGCATTGCATCGGCCGCATCTTCAGCCTTATCGGCGCTCTTCCACAAAATCGACGCGCAACCTTCTGGCGAGATCACCGAGTAAATTCCGTATTGCAGCATCAGCAAGCGATCGCCAACGCCGATTGCCAACGCGCCGCCAGAGCCACCCTCGCCGATTACGACACTGATAATAGGAGTCTTGAGACCGGACATCAGGTACAGGCTGTAGGCGATAGCCTCACTTTGACCACGTTCCTCGGCGCCCACACCCGGATAGGCTCCTGGCGTATCGATCAGAGTTACGACAGGCAGTGAAAACTTTTCGGCCATACGCATCAGGCGCTGCGCCTTGCGGTAGCCCTCCGGTTTGGGCATACCGTAATTGCGGCGCACACGTTCTTTGGTATCGCGCCCCTTTTGATGCCCGATAAACATGACCGCTTTGCCGTCAATACGGCCAATACCACCGATTATCGCGGCGTCATCAGCGTACATACGATCGCCATGCAATTCCTGAAAGTCAGGTGAGATCATTTCGAGGTAGTCGAGCGTATATGGGCGCATCGGATGCCGGGCCACTTGCGCAATCTGCCACGCACTCAATTTGGCAAAGATGCTCTTGGTCAGCGACTCGCTCTTGGCACGTAAGCGCGCCACTTCTTCATTGATGTTGATCTCGGCATCGTCACCGACGAAGCGCAACTCTTCGATCTTCGCTTCAAGTTCGGCGATCGGTTGCTCAAATTCGAGGAACTTCAGGTCCATACGATCAAACTCTACATTATTTCGCGGCCGGGTGCGTACAGCATTCGAACATTCTTGCTGCCCAATAATTCAGTCAGTTTGTCGCGCAATTCACGGCTTGGGCGCACAGCCCAATCAGACCCCAGGCTGAGCCGGGCTTTGGCCGTAGCGCCGACATATTGTACCGAAACGTCGCAGCTACCCTGGCGATGCGGCAAAAGTAAATCGTGGAGTTTGACCAGCAATTGATCGCCCTGGCCGTTTGCGGTCAGGCTAAGCACCATGCTCTTCGCACGGCTCTCGATGACGCGGTCGATATGCAATACGTTGCTGACATTGACCGTCCAACTGGCGAGGAAATCGTCGTAGCGCAGCGCCCCGGTTATAACGACAATCTCGTCCTTGACCAGTAGGTGCTGAAACTGCTGGAAAGCCTCACTAAACAGGCTAACCTCCATGCGTGCCGTGTCATCGTCCAACACGACACTGACGCGGTTACCTCTTTTGCGCAGATCGACGATCAGGCCGGAGACGTTTACCTCGCGCCCCCTTCGCGCATAGTCGCGTTCACCTTTTGTCGTTTGTGGCGCCGGTTCCGCGACCAGTTCGCCCAGCGTGCCGTCGACAAACGCCATTGCGTCGGCGCGAACCGCATGAAAAGGGTGTCCGCTCAGATACAGCCCCAATGCTTCTTTTTCGCTGCTCAGCAGAATGCGTTCCGGCCATTCCACGAGATCTACCGGTTCCACCGTTTCTGTGACAACAGCAGCCTCGTCAATGCCGAACATGTCATTCTGCCCTGCGGCAGCGGCTTTCGCTTGTTGATCAGCGCTTCGCAGCGCTTCGGGAACCTGGTGCATCAGGCTGCGACGTGATTGCCCGAAATCACTCATCGCTCCAGCTTTGATCATCGCCTCGAGGGCCCGCCGATTGATCTTGTCGTGATCAATCCGGCGGCAAAACTCACCCAGCGAGACGAACGGCCCGTTTGCCTTGCGCTCCGCGATGAGGGAATCGACCGCTGCATGGCCAACACCCTTGATCGCGCCAAGGCCGTACAAGATTGTCGCGTCATCGGAAACACTGAATGCATATCTCGAATAGTTAATGTTCGGTGCATCGAGTCGCAGCGACAGCTTGCGACAATCATCTTTGAGCGTCACAAGTCGATCCGTGTTATCGAGGTCTGCGCTCATTACTGCTGCCATAAACGCCGCCGGATAGTGCGCCTTGAGGTATGCGGTTTGGTAAGCGAGGACAGCATACGCAGCAGAATGTGACTTGTTGAACCCGTACCCCGCGAACTTCTCCATCAAATCGAAGATTCGCGTTGCCGTTCGCTCAGCGACACCACGTTCGGTGGCTCCCGCAACAAATATCTCGCGCTGCTCAGCCATCTCCTCGGCCTTTTTCTTACCCATCGCCCGGCGCAGCAAATCCGCGCCGCCGAGCGTGTAGCCGGCGAGCACCTGAGCAATCTGCATGACCTGTTCCTGATACAGGATGACCCCGTATGTTTCTTCAAGAACGGGCTTGAGATCGGGGTGCAGGTAGTCAATATCTGACTGATTGGTTGAGTGCTTGCGCGTTATGAAGTCATCGACCATGCCGGACTGCAACGGACCCGGACGGAACAGGGCCACCAGGGCCACCAGATCGTCGAATTGATCCGGGCGCATGCGGCCGATGAGGTCGCGCATACCACTTGATTCCAGCTGGAATACCGCTGCCGTTTGCGTACTGCGCAGCAACTCGAACGTTTTTTTGTCGCGATCCGGAATGCGCGTAATGTCGAAATCGACCTCATCGGTCGTCGCCCTGACGATCTTCACTGCCCAGTCGATAATCGTCAGCGTTTTGAGGCCAAGAAAGTCGAACTTGACGAGCCCAACGGCCTCTACGTCGTCCTTGTCCAGTTGCGTGATCGTGCTCGTACCGCCGTCCTCGCAGTAGAGTGGCGTGAAATCGGTCAATCTGCCAGGCGCGATAACCACACCACCGGCGTGCTTACCGGCGTTACGTGCCAGGCCTTCGAGTGAGCGAGCCAAGTCGATGATCGCGCTGACCTCTTCATCATCGCGGTACATGGACGCCAGTTCTTCTGACTGCTCGAGTGCTTTTTCGAGCGTCATGCCGATCTCGAACGGCACTTGTTTGGCGATTCGATCGACAAAGCCATACGGCTGGCCGAGTACTCTCCCCGTATCGCGGATGACAGCTTTGGCGGCCATGGTGCCGAACGTAATGATCTGGGCAACACGATCTCGCCCGTACGCCTCGGCCACGTATTCGATGACCCGGTCGCGACCTTCCATGCAGAAATCGATATCGAAGTCGGGCATCGACACACGTTCGGGGTTGAGGAAACGCTCGAACAGCAGCACGTGTTGCAGCGGGTCAAGATCTGTAATACCCAGCACCCAGGCTACCAGCGACCCGGCGCCAGATCCGCGACCCGGTCCAACCGGCACACCGTTTTCACGTGCCCAGCGAATGAAGTCAGCAACAATCAGGAAGTAGCCCGGGAACCCCATGCTGCTGATAACTTCGAGTTCTGTACTCAGCCGCTCGAAATACGGTGCACTTTTAGCACTGCGCTCATTGCTTGCAACCGTCTCGACATCAAACTTAATTTCGAGTTTCGCTGCGAGTCCCTTGCGTGCTTCAGCCTCGAGGAATTCCGCCTCCGTCTGGCCCTTTGGCACCGGAAATGCCGGCAACACGCTGTGGCCCATTTTCAGCTCGAAGTTACAGCGGCGAACGATTTCATTCACGTTCTCCAGCGCTGACGGAATGTCGGCGAACAACTCGCTCATCTCGGCGGAGCTACGAAGGTACTGCTGTTCGCTGTAAATCTTCGGCCGATCAGGATCGGCAAGCCCTCGACCCTGCTGAATGCAGACGCGAGCTTCATGCGCATTGAAATCGCCGCTGTCCAGAAAACGAACATCGTTACTGGCAACAACCGGCACACCCATGACACTCGCAAGATTCAGGCTCGATTGCAGCACCTCTTCCTCGCCGGCGCGCGTAGTTCGAATCAGCTCCAGGTAGAAACGGTTGCCAAAGATTTCTTGCCAACCATGCAACAGGGTCTTCGCCTCGTCGGCGTGGCCATTGAAGAGCGCATGCCCGATGTCTCCATGCAGGCCACCGGACAATGCAATGAGGCCGCTGCAGGACGATTCAGTGAGCCATTCGCGACGCACCATCGGCTCGCCGCGAACCCTTCCTTCGAGAAACCCTTTGGTCAGCAGCGTTGAAAGGCTTCGGTAGCCGCCTTCACTCTGGCACAGCAGCACCAGCGAAAACGGTCGTTCATCGTCATCATCATTCGCAATGCGCAGGTCTGCACCGATGATTGGCTTGACCCCGGCCGCCACGGCTTTTTTGTAAAACTTGACCATGCCGAACAGGTTGTTCTGGTCGGTCAGCGCGACAGCTGGCATGCCGTCTTTGGCGCAGCGGTTCATTAATGCATCGATACGCACTGTGCTGTCGACGAGCGAATACTCGGTGTGGACGTGCAGATGAGAGAAAGCCGTAGTGGTCATCCGGTTAACCTGACCGGCGCAAAGCTCTGCCGATGTTGCTCGCACGGTCCATGCTCGCGCAGTCGCGCCCGATGTATCTCGGTACCGTACCCCTTGTGTCGCGCGAACTCGTACTCGGGATAGAGTGCATCCATCTTGATCATGATGCGGTCACGAGTCGTTTTGGCAATGATCGATGCTGCACTGATAGCTGGCACGCTGGAATCACCGCCGACTACTGCTTCACCGGCGAGTTGGCGGCCGTGAAAGCGAAGGTTCGGCAATCGATTGCCGTCGACCTGCACAGCCCCCGGTGTCACCGACAGCCCCAGGATCGCGCGCCGCATAGCCAGCATGGTTGCCGCGAGAATATTAATCGCGTCAATTTCCGCAGGATCCGCCCAGGCGACCGACCACGACATTGCGTTGTGCATGATTTCTTCGCGTAACGTCTCGCGGCGGGCGGCACTGAGTTTCTTGGAGTCGTCGAGACCTTCAATCGGGCGATCCGGGTCCAGTATCACGGCTGCCGCGACGACCGGGCCGGCCAACGGCCCGCACCCGGCCTCATCGATACCGGCGACAGGCCCTGAAAATTGAAACAAAGTGACTTGTTGCATTGGCAGCGGAAGAGTCTTGAATCTCTTTCTAGTTTGTCGAGTTTGCGAGCGATATGACAGCATCGG
>JAOTUU010000311.1 GCA_029863705.1 Gammaproteobacteria bacterium | reverse complement strand
GCACGGCCGCCATCAGAAAGATGACGGGACACAGCTTCATCGGGAGAACGGCTGTGCGCGCGCCCGTGAATAGCGAGATGCCCGCCATGACGACGAGCGCCGATGCGCTCACTCGATAAACGACGACGGCAGTGACGTCGGGTTCAGGCGCTACGCTGGCAACCAAGACCACAAGGACGCCGATAAAGACCAACAAGACGCCCTCCATCAGCCACTCCATAAGCAATGTGCGTTGGTTGTCCGCTGAGATCGGACCAAAAGCGTCGATAATGGAACGAGTCGGTATAACGATGTGTGCGATGCCCCACAGGATGACGATCGCTGCCCCGGTGTAGAGCATTAGCGGTTTCATGATGAAACCGGCTCGCGCCACGTTCGCTCCGCGCTGACGTGCTCGCTCTTTGGCCTCTCGAGTTTATTGGCGAACGAATTCATAGATCCTGCCTTAAACCGTCTGCATATAAATGCTCACCTCGTTTAACTTTGGAGGGGATCCGCACATGTACCTAGTGGGTCTTCGTTCTTTGAGACCGCCGAGCAGGCCGACTGCGACGCGTGCTCGTGCGGCGCGATCATCCAATTCAATGAGCACCTGGCCTGCGTCGACCGCGTCACCATCATGCACATGGACGGCGGTCACTCTGCCAGGTTGCTTGCTGGCAATGATGATGGTGTCGCCTTCGATACGCCCATTGGCCTGGATCAAGCCTTCAGGGATTTGACGGCTGCGCTGATCCCCCGACCACTCTCCTTGCTAGCATCAGCGAGACGACAGCTAAACAGGGAGTTACCGTAGGTACATTCCCGTATTCGTTTCCGGTGTCTCGAGACGCATACAATCGAAATGCAAGGCTCATAGTGATTGGCGATCATGGGAGAAGGGGTCAAAAGGAAGGGCGTGCAGACTGTAGCCGTCACGAACTGGGCGCAGGTTGCGGTTGCTGTGTTCGTCCTCTTCGTTGGGACGCTGGTCTATGTGCTGGACCGCCCCGGAGAGTCTGTGCTTTTCTTCAGCACCGTCAACATTTCCGGTCTGCTCCCCAGCCTTTTCGGCCGTATCGGCGAGAGCCTGCCCACCTTTAGTCATGCCTTTGCCTTCAGCCTCCTGACGGCAGCCTGGCTAGGCGAGGGAGAACGAATCGGGTTTTCGGCCTGCCTGACCTGGTTCGGGGTCGATACCGCCTGTGAGGTTGGACAACATCCGCAGATCTCCGAGCGCCTCGTTCAGTTCATACCAGGCTGGTTCGAGCGCCTGCCCATCCTCAAGCAAACCGACGTTTACTTCCTCTCGGGCACGTTCGATGTCGGGGACCTGATCTCCATTGCGCTCGGGGCTGCCGCAGCCTATCTCGTAACCGTATGCACGACATCAAGGCACATACATCATGGATAACAGAACCCTTCACCAGGGCGCTCGGCTGCGCCAACTGGGCCTGATTCCGCTCATTGCGCTGGGTCTGCTGAGCACGCTGGCCACCGGCGGGGGTGGAGGCGGCGGCGGTGGTAGTAGCAATACGCCCGGAACCTTGCAGCTTTCAGGAACCTCTTTTGATGTCATCGAAGGGCTTGTCATAGTCAATATCAGAGTCACCCGCAGTGGCGGTAGCTCTGGTACCGCAAGCGTGGACTATGCCACCGCCGACGGATCCGCTGTAGGAGGTTCGGACTACACAGCAGCGAATGGCACATTGACCTGGGCCGATGGCCTCTCCGGTGACCAAACTATCAGCATTGCCATAACTGATGACACTTCGGCTGAACCTGTGGAGTCGTTCACTGTGACATTGAGCAATGTCTCGGGGGCAACCCTTGGTGCAAATTCATCGGGCACCGTTAACATCGTTGACAACGATGGGGCGACACTTGCCGCTTTTGGCCCGATCACCGATCTGAGCAGCGCCACAGTCAATGGTATCCGCTACGACACGAATGCCACGGGCGTAATCGTTAACGGACTCCCGGGAACTGTTTCCGATCTTCAGTTGGGACAGGTTGTCACGTTACTGGGTGAAGCGAACTTCAGTGATGCGACGGGCACAGCCGACATCATTATCTATTCCGCGATGGTTGTTGGCCCAGTTGAGAATACCGATGCAACACTGAAGCAGTTGATAGTCATGGGTCAAACGGTTCTGACCACTGCAGATACGGTGTTCGGCCCTGGTATCGATTCAGAGACGTTTGCAGGTCTTACGGTTGGCGCCAACACGCAGATTAGCGGATTCCGCAATGCCGCAGGCGACATCGTCGCAACCCGCATCGAGCTCGATACGACCAGCACCAGCGTGCAGCTTATCGGGACAGTGGCTGCGCCGGACCTGGCGAATTTGTTGTTTTCTGTCAACCGACTCACCGTTGATTATGGTAGCGCCATGCTCATTGATCTTCCCAGTGGGATGCCGACCGACGGGCTGCTTGTTATTGTTCGCGGGTCATTATCGGACGGCATCCTGATCGTGGACGAGATCGCAAACCTCATCAACTTGACGGCTGCGCCAGGAGAGCGCGTTCACCTAGGCGGAATCGTCACGCGCTTTGCGTCGCCCACCGACTTTGATCTCAATGGTTTTCCTTTCACGACAAATACGAACACAGGCTTCGTCAATGGCGTTATCGGCAATCTTCAAGCCGATGCGGAAATCATCATCGACGGACAAGTCATCTCAGATAGTGACACCGTATTGGCTAACACAGTTAATTTCGGTCGTCTAGTCAACCCCAGAACGACAATGCCGTTCGACTTCGAGAACTTCACCAACATTTCTGTGCTCGGTCTGTCCAGGGTCACGGTTGCCCAAGGAACGGATTTCTCGGTGGAGGTCACAGCCGCTTCGGACATTATTAACAACGTACAGGTGACTCAAGACGGTGACACGGTCACGTTCGGCAACAACAACACTCTATTACTCGATGCTGTTGTCACGATGCCGGTACTGAACCGAATCGACGTGGAGGCTGGTGCGTTAGCCAATGTCACGCTCAAGGATTTCAACCAGGTGCAGTTGACCGTCAACGTCGGTGGGGTGAGTCGGCTACGCGGTGATTCCCTAACCATAAACGATCTGACCGCCGTCGTCTCCGGCGTTAGTCTATTGGATTTTGGCGATGTCCGTCCGATCGGAAACGCGAATGTCGATATCAATGGTGTCAGCCAGGCCACGGTGAATATGGGTGTTGGATCAGCACTCTCAGGTTCCGTGTCGACCGGTCAGGGGACAGGCGTATCGAGGCTCTTTTACTACGGCACGAATGTCACTACCAATGTCACCACCGACAGCCAATCGATAGTGACACGGCTCGGCGACACTCGGCCCTAGAAAGGTGAAGATGAAAACTCGAGGCCATAGTAATTCGATTTCCCATGCTCTTGCGCGCGGCTAACCGGCGGCTCGGAGCCCGGCCGGTCAGCGCTTGTTACGTGGCTTTGGTCGCGATTGGCTCGGGTCGAAAGCGGGCATCGAGCTTCGATTCTTGCCCCAAGTCGACATAATGCCGCCAGCAACCGGTTCGCACCGATCGCGTGTAAAATGCCCG
>JAOTUU010000055.1 GCA_029863705.1 Gammaproteobacteria bacterium | reverse complement strand
GGCTCATCACATCCTGGGGCTGTAGCAGGTCCCAAGGGTATGGCTGTTCGCCATTTAAAGTGGTACGCGAGCTGGGTTTAGAACGTCGTGAGACAGTTCGGTCCCTATCTGCCGTGGGCGTTGGAAATTTGAGAAGAGCTGCTCCTAGTACGAGAGGACCGGAGTGGACGTATCTCTGGTGTTCCGGTTGTCACGCCAGTGGCATTGCCGGGTAGCTATATACGGACAGGATAACCGCTGAAAGCATCTAAGCGGGAAGCCCCCTTCAAGATTAGGTTTCTCTGGAGCCTTGAGCTCCCTGAAGTGCCCTCGAAGACTACGAGGTTGATAGGCTGGGTGTGGAAGCGCAGTAATGTGTGAAGCTAACCAGTACTAATTGCACGTGAGGCTTGGCCATATAACACCAAAGATTTTTTGGTGTATCAGGCAACATGTAATGCGACACGAAAATACACTCGACTCATCAAAAACTTATCCAGATTGTTAATTTATTTCTGGGAAAAGGGGACATTCTGCTTTTCCCAATAGAAAATAAGGACAACTTTCTAGCTTTGCGGAAAAGCAGAATGTCCCCATTTTCTGAACCAGTTTGCCTGGCGGCAATAGCGTGCGGGAACCACCCGATCCCATTTCGAACTCGGAAGTGAAAACGTTCAGCGCCGATGGTAGTGTGGGGTCTCCCCATGTGAGAGTAGGACACCGCCAGGCTTTATATTCTTAAGAAGCCGTTCCCGAAAGGGAGCGGCTTTTTTTGTTACGGCTGATACACTGCAGCTTGGCTTGTCCGAAGTGATTGTCCTAAAGTGCGATTCGCCGAAGTATTTTTACGATTAGGAACCAGTCTTGTCGCCTGGATGATGTTGTACGCCCATTTCCTGTGGCTGGCAGCGTTATACGCGATGGGTTGTGGCCCCGATGGCGATGAAATGCACCGTCTGTTGCTCGGCCTCGCACCATTCACTTGCGGCTTCGCATTTCTACTTCGGGTGACGCGTCCTTTCGCCGACATCCATAGCATCCTGCGTTGGCTTGGCGCGCCTCTGCTGCTGTTAATGCCATTCGCCATCAAAAGCGTTTGGCAGGTTTTCCAGGCGGTCAACGTCGAAGCATCCGCAATCTGCGCGGCTGACACTCCTACTACGTGGCAATCGTTGTGGGCGCCCGTGCAGCTCGTAACCCTGCTGTTGGTCACGTATATGATCGTCAAAGTGTGGCGCAGCGTGGTACGCGATAAGTCGCGTGACCTAAACACCTCAATCTAGAGCAAGATTTTACAATTGTTTACCGCTACAAGAATTGAAAAATAGCAAGCCGGGTGAGAAAATTCACCGGCTCACAACAATAATCAATTGGGGAAAAATATGTCCATGATGTCGGAATTCAAAGACTTCGCGATGAAAGGCAATGTAGTCGATATGGCCGTCGGTATCGTTATCGGTGGGGCTTTCGGCAAGATCGTATCGTCGTTTGTGGCTGACGTGCTTATGCCGCCTATCGGGATAATGCTTGGTAATGTCAACTTTTCGGACCTTGCGATAACACTGCAGGCAGCCAGCGACGGCGGCGAAGCGGTACTGATGAAATACGGTGTATTCATACAGACCGTCGTCGACTTCATTATTATTGCGTTCGCAATATTCATGGTCGTGAAAGCAATGAACAGCATGAAGAAGAAAGAAGAAGCAGCGCCGGCAGCGCCCCCGGCTCCAAGCAAAGAAGAAGTGCTACTTACCGAAATACGGGATGCGCTTCGGTCGAATTGATCGCACGCGCTAAAGCGACACAAAAAAGGCCGGCCTGATCTCAGGCCGGCCTTTCGTTCCAGGTCGTTCAGGTTTGGTCGTCAATCGCCGCGCCGGATGCTGATCTTCCGACGCTCTTGATGCCATTGTCGCGTCCGGATTCGGACGAGTAACTCTGGCTCGTGCCGATTACCTGGCCATTGCCTGCTTTAAGGTTGAACCGGAATTTGCCACTACTCGTGGTCTTTTTCTCAAAGCACTTTTCATCGGTGCAGTTCTTCTGGACTGACTTGATGCCGTTAATGCAAGAGGCCTTGCTGCTGTAGCCCTCGCTGGACAAAATATTCTCGCCATTACCGGCTTTCAGTCGGAACCGAAATTCGCCTGCTTTGTCTTTGTAACATTCAAATTTTCCCGCCATTTCGCTAACCCTCTCGTGATTTATCTGTGGATTCGTCTTTCAAAAAACTGCGTCCTGCCTAATTACATATACCAGATATATGCGGTGCAATCGCGGATAACCGAGACTGAGTGACCACGGCAGTACACGTGTGCTGAATATACAGGAACTGGAATAGCCTTACCGCAGTGCCTTTTTGTTGATCTTGTTAGAGGTTCCGGTCTGAGCGACCGCTATGTGCGGTAACCGACACCCAGTCGAGCCAGTCTTTTGTCACTTCTTTGCGATTGGTCTCGTTCAACATCTCATGTCGCCCGTCCGCGTAGATTTTCACCTTTATTCGTTGGTGCGATGTTTGCGCATAGTGCATCGCGAGTCGTGTCATGCCCGAGTCACCGCCAACAGGATCGGACTCGCCACCGCTAATCAGAATTGGCAGGTCCGATGGTACGCGTGAGATTGCCGCATCGGATGCCACGTCGAATAAACCGCTGAGCAGACCGAGCCAAAGACCACAACTGTAAGGCCCACCGCACAGCGGGTCAGATATATACTTGTCAACCTCGGCTTCGTCTCTTGATAGCCAGTCCAGCTCAGTTCGTGCAGGTTCAAACGGCCTGTTGAAATTGCCGAAACCGAGTTTGTCGAGAAGTCCGCTCTTGCCACGGGCGCCTAGCCGCAACGCTTCAATATGTGCCAGGAGTTTGGCCGGTACCAGCTGCAAACGCGATGGCCACGTCGAAGCGCTTAGAATCAGGCCAGACAACCTTGATCCGCACTGCATTGCGAAGGCCTGGGCGATGTAGGAGCCCATGCTATGGCCAAGGAGAACTACCGGAGTCCCGGTAAATTTCTGTCGGACGTAGTCACTAACCGTCTCAGAATCGCTCACCAATTGTAGCCAGCCAGAAGCGCCCGCGAAGTGACCCAGCTCATCGGTGTGTTTGCCGTGTCCGCGATGATCGTGAACGCACACAGCAAACCCACGTTCGACTGCCTTTGCGGCAAACCGAGCGTAGCGGTCGCTATGCTCACCGAGGCCATGCAATATTTGGATGACGCAGCCCGGTTGCCCTTCGGGCGCCCAAAGCTGTGTTTGAATGCCATGGCCGTCCGCGGCGACCAATGTCTCGTGCTGGTGATGTAACATTACAAGACATCCTATACTGAATGCTGCAACGACTGTAGCCACTTAAGCAGACAAGAGTGCCGATGATCGACCTCTACTACTGGCCAACACCGAATGGCCACAAAATATCCATCATGCTCGAAGAGTGTGAACTTGAGTACAACGTCATACCTGTCGATATAGGAGCAGGTGATCAGTTCAAACCAAAATTTCTGCGCATCAGCCCGAATAACCGTATGCCGGCGATTGTCGACAACGAAACAGGGGAGTCCATCTTCGAGGGCGGGGCGATTCTGATATACCTCGCCGAGAAGTGCGGCCGATTTCTTCCAACAGAGCAACACAATCGCATGCAGGTGCTGCAATGGTTGTTCTGGCAGGCCGGAGGTCTCGGGCCTATGGCCGGTCAATTAAGCCATTTCGTCAATTACGCGCGGGAGCCAGTACCGTATGCTCAGGACCGCTACGCAAACGAGTACGATCGCTTGCTCGCTGTGATGGATATCCGTTTACGTGATTGCGAATTTCTGGCCGGAGAGTACTCAATAGCCGATATTGCGTCGTTTCCGTGGGTGGTTCCTTATCGGCGGCTCGGCAACGACCTGGACAAATTCGAGAATCTTCGCCGTTGGTTTGATGCAATCAAGGAGCGACCTGCGGTGCGGACGGGTGTGGACCTGGGCAAAGCCTGGAAAACCGGGGTACCAAAAAGCGATGAGGTACACGCGACAATGTTCAATCAAAATTCCGAGACCGTCATGCAAGCGGCCGAAGCTCTGGAGGACTGAATGAAGCTCTACGATTGCAGTACGGCACCAAGCCCGCGACGCGTACGCATTTTTGCTGCGGAAAAGGGCCTCGAACTGGACAAGGTCGAGATCGACCTTTCCAAGGGAGAGCAATTCAGCGACTCGTTTCGCCAGATCAATGCTGATTGCGTCGTCCCGGTCCTCGAGCTGGATGATGGCACCTGTATCAACGAAGTATCCGCAATTTGCCAGTACCTCGAGAAAGCGTTTCCGGAACCAGCGCTTTATGGATCGACCGCGGTTGAGCTGGCGACCGTTGTGATGTGGGATTCCAAAATTGAGCAGCAAGGCCTCGCGGCGATGCGAGATGCGTTTCGCAATTCCGTGAAGGGTCTGAAGGCTCACGCACTAACCGGGCCGGTCAGCTATGAGCAAATTCCGGAGCTGGCCGAGCGCGGCCGAACGGCTGTATCAGTGTTTCTGCAACGTCTCGACGAGCAGCTTGAGGGCAAGGAGTTTGTTGCCGGTGACTCGTTTTCGATTGCCGACATTAGCGCGCTTGTCCTGGTCGATTTCGCGGCGTGGATCAAAATTACGATTCCTGCTGATGCGACGGATCTTAAACGATGGTATGACGCGGTCTCGTCCAGACCGAGCGCGGCAGCCTGAGGCCCTTCGAGCGAAAACTTATGACTACAGCACCCGAGTCTCAACTCGCTTCCACCGTTCTAATGATTCGCCCCGTGCGTTTTGAAAGTAACCCGGATACTGCGGCGTCCAATCGTTTCCAGGGAAAAACGCAGTTAAATGCAGAGGATCAACAGGACGCGGCATTGAGAGAATTCGACGGTCTCGTGACTATGCTCCGTGAAGCAGAAATCAACGTCGTCGTCGTAGACGACACGTCCGAGCCACACACGCCGGATTCCATATTTCCGAATAACTGGGTTAGTTTCCATGCAGATGGCAGTGTTGTGCTGTATCCGATGGAAGCCGAAAATCGCCGTGTCGAACGACGGCCGGACATCATCGAGAAACTTAGTTCGGAGTACGGTTTCCAGGTCGGTCAGGTAATCGATCTGTCATCGCACGAGGCGAGCGGCCAGTTTCTTGAAGGGACGGGCAGCATGGTTCTTGACCGAATCAATCGGGTTGCCTACGCTTGCCAGTCTTCGCGGACCCAGCTCGAACCGCTGCGCGAGTTTGCGCAGCGCATGGACTACGAGGTTGTCACATTTGATGCGGTCGATTGCGACGGGATCGCTATTTATCACACAAACGTAATGATGAATATCGGCGAAGAGCTCGCGGTGATATGCGATGAAGCAATTTCCAGGGAAGACCAACGAGCGGCGGTAATGCAGTCGCTGCGGAATACAGGCCGAGAAGTACTGTCTTTGACGTTCGACCAGATGGAAGCATTCGCAGGAAACATGCTTGAGCTACGTACGGGTAGTGGCGAGCGCGTGGTTGCGATGTCACAACAAGCACTGGATAGCCTGACCGGTTGGCAGCTTGGCCGACTGCAACACAATGGTGGATTATTGGCGTCCGCTATCGACACCATCGAGGCGTCGGCAGGCGGCAGCGTGCGTTGCATGCTCGCTGAAATTCACCTGCCGCACTGTTGAGTGCTAACCTTTAAAACACCAGATTTAGCCCTATCTCTGACCCAATCTTTTATCCTCGATTCGAAGGAGAATTTCCATGGCCAACGCTAACTCACAACGCAACTTTGTCGTGATCGCCGTCGTTCTTGTAGCTGTATTTCTGGTCGGAATGCAGTTTGTAAAAACTATTCCGCCTGGCCAGATCGGCGTCGCGACGTTGTTCGGTAACGTACAGGCGCAAGGTTTTCCACAAGGCCTGCACATTCCGGTAAATCCCCTGTACCGCTGGACCCTGTTTGATGCGCGGCAAAAAACGCACCTCGAAACCGCCAGCGTACCTAGCCAGGATCAATTGCAGACGCGTCTGGATGTCAGTGTGCAGTACCGAATCGATGGCAGCATGGCCCCGGATATCCTGGAGCATACCGGCAATCCGGAGTCGGCAGTTCGAGTTCACCTCATTCCTAAGTTACGGTCACTATTGCGAGAGCAAGGTAAAAGCATCGAGCGTGCGGAGGATTTCTTCCTGGAAGCTACGCAGGAGACATTGCAGACAGCGCTAACGGAAGGACTCAAGGACTACCTGGCGCCCAAAGGGATTATTGTATCGGCCGTGTTGATTCGCGATATTACGTTGCCACCTTTTATCGTCGAAGCCATCGAGCGAAAGAAGGAGCGTGAACAAGCAGTGGAGCGTGAGCGCGCTGAATTGGAACGCGTGCGGACCGAGCTTCAGCAGCAGGTTGCTCGCGCCGAGGCTGGCCGAGCAGCGGCAATAGAAGAAGCCGAACGCAAGAAGACCCTGGCGGACGCGCAAGCTTACGAGATCACAAAAATCAACGATGCGATCGCACGGAATCCGGCGTATATTCAATTGCAATCACTGGAGGCGCTCAAAGCGATCTCCAAGGATCCGGCCAGCAAAGTTTATTTCATAGATGGATCAAGTCCGACCCCGCTGCCGTTGATGCACCTGGGTGATATGCAGACAATAAAGCAATGAAATTTTGAAAAGAACAAGAGACAAGATACTGATGTGTCCACCGGATTTTTTTACGGTGGAATACGTGATCAACCCATGGATGGCCGGTCACGAAGACTCACTGAGTATTGAGCGCGCGCAACAACAGTGGCAGGTTTTGCGCGACACAGTGAGTCGCTTCGCGGACGTTGTTACCGTGGATCCGGATCCGGCGCTACCGGATATGGTTTTCACGGCCAACGCCGGTGTTGTCTACGGTGACAAGGCTATCGCCAGCCATTTTATGCCGATGGAGCGACGGCCTGAGGAGCTGCTGTTCAAGAAGTGGTTCAGGGACAACGATTTCAACCTTCTGGACCTTCACGAGAAGATCGGTTTTGAAGGCGCCGGCGATTGTCTCTTGGATCGCGGCGGGCCGTGGTTGTGGACGGGCTATGGTTTTCGTACGGAGATAGAGGCACACGCAGAGATTCAGAAGTTCTTTGATATCGAGCTCGTATCGATACGCTTGACCGACGAGCGTTTCTATCACATCGATACCTGCTTTTGTCCGCTGACCGATGGTTTCCTGATGTACCATCCGCCTGCTTTTGACTTCGATTCACGAATCGCGATCGAAAGCAGAATTCCGCCGCACAAGCGCATCATCGTTGACACAGCGGATGCCGGCAACTTCGCCTGTAACGCCATAAACATTGATGACAATGTCATTCTGCATCGCGCCTCCGACCCGCTCAAAGCACGACTGATGTTGGCCGGGTTTAAAGTACATGAAGTCGAGTTGACGGAGTTTTTGAAGGCAGGTGGTTCGGCCAAGTGCCTGAGCCTCAAGCTAAACGAGCCGGTTCGCACTGAGTGAATACTGCGCACCTCTATAGTATTTGGCCGAAGGACCCGGCGGCCCACCTGTATGAGGTCAGTCTTACAGTAGAAACACCAGATCCGAAAGGCCAGGTTTTCGAGATGCCGGCGTGGATCCCCGGTAGCTATATGATTCGCGATTACGCAAGGCATGTCGTATCGATCAGGGCCGAGTCCGATGGTTGTGCGGTGAAGCTCAGGAAGCTCAATAAAAGCAGTTGGCAAGCCGATGCCGTCAAACGGCCAATCACGGTGGTCGTTGAAGTCTACGGCTACGATCAAAGCGTGCGCGGGGCGCATCTCGACACGACGCATGCGTACTTTAACGGGCCCTGCGTTTTCCTGAGTGTTACAGGCCAGGAAGACCGCAAATGCGTGCTGGCTATTCGACCGCCTGAGGCTCCTGTGGGCAAGGACTGGCGAGTTGCCACTTCTATGCGACGCGAAGGTGCTGAACCCTATGGTTTCGGCGATTACGTGGCGGATGATTACGCTGAGCTCATCGACCATCCTGTCGAAATTGGCCAACTTTCTATTGGCGAATTTAATGTCAATGGCATTCCTCATGCGATAGCCATTCGTGGCCAGTCACGAATCGACATCGGACGTGTTTGCCACGACCTGCAAACGGTTTGCGAACAGCAAATGTCATTGCTCGGTGCGCCGCAGGATCTGGATCGATACTTGTTCTTGCTGGATGCGCCGGGAAGCGGCTACGGCGGACTGGAGCACCGCTGGTCATCGAGTCTCGTGTGCAAGCGAGACAATCTGCCACTGCGCAGTGATACCGATATTAGCGACGGTTACCGAACCTTCCTGGGCCTGGTTAGCCACGAGTATTTTCACTTGTGGAACATCAAACGCATGAAGCCAGCAGTGTTCACGCCCTATGACCTTAGTAGAGAAATTCACACTGGCTTGTTGTGGGTGTTCGAAGGCATCACGTCCTACTACGACGATCTGGCGCTCGTTCGATCCGGGCTGATATCGCCCGAGAGCTACCTCGAATTGCTTGGTCAGACCATTACGCGCGTGTTGCGCGGCGCTGGCCGCTCTCGGCAAAGCGTCGAAGAGTCGAGTTTCGACGCATGGACGAAGTTCTATAAACAAGACGCCAACGCCAGTAACGCGATAGTCAGTTACTACGCCAAAGGCGCACTCATTGCTCTGTCGCTGGACCTTAAACTCCGTCAGGAGACGCAGGGAAAAACGACGCTCGATGATGTCATGCAGATCTGCTGGGATCGTTGGGGGCAAACGGGAGTCGGAATGCCTGAGAACGGTCTGGAAGCAGTCTGCGAAGAGATTTCCGGGCTGGATCTGGCCGATTTCTTCGCTGCCTCCGTTCGCGGTACCGGCGAGCTACCGCTCAAGAAATTGCTTGGCTCATGTGGCATCAAATACCAGCTAAGACAGGCAAGTGGCAGCGATGATAAGGGTGGTAAGCCAGGCAAGGAAAGCGATACGCCCGAGCCGTGGCTGGGCGCGTCGTTGATCCAGCAAGGCAGCCGGTCTGAATTCACTGCCGTGTACAACGGCGGGCCCGCCGAACTCGCCGGCGTTGCTCCCGGCGATATTGCCGTTGCCCTGGACGGCATTGCTTTGACGGCGGCAAATTGCAACGGCCGGCTGCGAACGTATCGGGACAAAGATACGCTTGAGCTCGTCGTTTTTCGCGGCGACGAATTGCTCTCCATGAAGGTCAAGCTTGAGATGGCACCGAAAAACACGTGCTATCTGCAAATCAAACCCGATGCCGACGACAAGGCAGTATCTCGCCGCAACGCCTGGCTGCACGTTAACTAGACCCATGCAGTACTTTGGCAACCCAAGGCTCCGGCTCTTTGCTGGCGCCGCTATGATCAGTTTTTCGCCGGTATGGGTGAAGCTGGTAAGCGTCTCACCGACGACCAGCGGCTTCTATCGTGTGTTCTTTGGCGGCGTTGCCTTAGTCCTATACCTGCTAGTTACTCGCCAACGGTTGCAGCTGTCGAGGAAAGTCTGGCTGATTCTGCTTTGTTCCTGCGTGTTTTTTGCGCTGGACTTGTGGTTTTGGCACCGGAGTATTAATTACGTCGGTCCCGGTCTGTCGACACTGCTCGCGAATTTCCAGGTGTTTTTCATGATGCTCGCCGGTGTCGTAATGCTTGGCCAGCGACCACGCCCCATCCAGGTTGTGGCGGTGCCGCTCGCTCTGGTGGGTCTCGGCATGATTGTCGGTTTCGATTGGCAAAGCCTGCCAGCTGACTATCGACTCGGTGTGGTATTCGGCCTGCTCACGGCCGTTGCCTATGCCGGCTACATGCTAACGATGCGCGCGGCACGCACGGAAGCAACACACCCCTTGCCGACTCGGGAAATTGCAATCGTTTCGATTGGCTCCGCGGCTATTCTGGGACTATCGGCGATGGCCGAAGGAGTTTCGCTGCTAATACCGACAATTACGGACGCAACCTGGCTGCTCGCTTACGGGCTGTTGTCGCATTGTTTGGGGCTAATGCTCATTGCGAGCGGTTTGCCCAAGGTCTCCACTACCGAGGCCGGCCTGGCCCTGCTTCTGCAACCAACATTAAGTTTCGTTTGGGACGTGGCATTTTTCGCCCGACCGATGACCGCTCTGGAACTCGCTGGCGCTGCAATTGCGCTGATAGCAATTTACCTTGGTTCACGCCCAACCCGAGTCTAGAGCAGCTCAAGGGCATCCGGCAGGATATCTACGTCAAACCTCGTTCCGGGTTCTCCCACTTCACCATCGAGATGAGAAGGCATTGCCGTGGAAGCCTCGATTGACAATTTCTTAACGCCCGTATGCGTGATTTCAGCCTCCGCCATGTGGCTGCCGCGAACGAGTTTTGGGACTAGCGACGTTATGCGCAAGCGGGACACCGGCTCGACGATCAACAAATTCAGCTGGCCATCGTTGTTGTCGGCCTGCGGCGCGATATGAAACATGCCGCCGAGCCATGCCCCATTACTGACGTTGACCAGCGTTACCGGGCCGCTCCAATTGAAGCCTCCAGCTGAGATCGTAACGCGCGGTGTCTCAATGCCATCAACCATGCAACGAAAAATCGCATACAAGTAAACGAGATCGCCGATGGGCCAACGGTATGCCTGCGCGATGCGGGTTACTTTCGCGTCGAACCCGATGCCGGCACCATTCGCAAAAAAACGATCGTTCATGCGACCGACATCGATACGTCGTGGCTTGTCCCCGGCCAGAAGTCTGTCCGCCAGTTGGCTGGTTGCGAGCTCCCAGTCGAGAGGTATCGAGCAAGCCTTGGCAAAATCGTTGCCAGTGCCGGTAGGGATGACGCCCAGTTGAGCGTCTGCGCCTGCTTGCATAATGCCATTGACGGCTTCATGCACGCTGCCATCTCCGCCGGCAACAATTATCCTGCGAGCACCAGCGTGAACGAGCGAACCTACCTGCGATTCCAGGTCACGGATCGCCTGGCTCTGAAAAAGATCGAAGGCAACGCCTGCCGCATCAAGAATTTCGCAGATCCGTGCCATGCGGCGCCCCGCCCGGCCACGCCCGGCCGTCGGATTGAGGAATAGCGAAACCGATTCTGTGTTCATGATGTTGCCACGGATACTTGTTGGCCGATGCTACAATGGCACCGTCTGTTCACGCAAAGCGGCATGCCATTATGTTGGAGCTCGGTACCAAATTCCTGATCAGTTATTTCATCGGCTCACTAATGGGGGCCATGATTGTCGGCAAGCTCCGTGGTGGCATCGATATTCGCACCATGGGAAGCGGTAACGCAGGTGGCACAAACGCATTGCGTACCCAGGGAGTCGTTTTCGCGCTGGGCGTCGTCATTATTGACATTGGCAAAGGCGTCATTGCTGCGGGAATCGTGCCGGGGCTTGAACTGCCCTTCATAGCTGAAGACCCGATGATTTCCAGAACCTGGCTGACGCTTTGTTGTGCCGCAGCATCTGTTTTGGGACATGTCTGGCCGATCTATCATCGCTTTCGCGGCGGCAAGGGCGGCGCAACATTGGTCGGCACGTTTATTGTTGTTGGACCGGAGCTGGTCCTGCCGTTATTACTGGTCTGGGCATGGGTGCTGGTTTTGTCAGGATACGTCGGTCTCGCGACGATGGCCGCAGCAGTCAGTGTGCCGATCTGGATTGGCTTCACGCGCTTGCCTGTTGACCAGCCACTGTTCATCTACAGCACCGTCATGGCGCTATTTGTCGTCCGCTGGCACCGTTCAAACATTCAACGCATGCGCGACGGCACCGAGCATCGCAACACCAAATTGATGATCTTCAGCAGTCAGCGCAAAACCAAGGACGATGAGCAGGCTTGACGCGTCCGCAATACGGCGGCCGCTTTCCGACTACACCATCGCTAAACTGGATACGCTTGAGCTTTTCGACGAGATAGCGTCAACCAATTCCTACCTGCTTTCTCAGCCGGCACCAGCCGCCGGCCGTTGTCGTGTAGCAATCGCAGATCATCAGACTTCCGGGCGAGGGCGGCATAACAGGCAATGGATATCGCATCCCGGAGACGCGCTGTGTTTGTCGCTGGCGTATACGTTTGCGGAAACGCCGCGGGACTTGTCTGCGCTAACGCTGGCGCTGGGAGTCGGGGTCGTCGGTGCACTTCAAGGGTTAGGCGTATCCGGCGTACGCCTGAAGTGGCCGAACGATATCGTTGCGCTGGATGGCAAGCTTGGTGGCATATTGACCGAAGTGCAGTCGGGACAGGGCGAGGGCGTGACTGTGGTGGCCGGCATCGGTTTGAATATCTACGTTTGGGACAATGTCGACTTTGGCGCAGAGTCGGATTGGGCACACGCGCCGGTAGGTCTCAATTGCATTAGCGATGAGATGCCAACGGGCGAGTTACTCGCTGCTACGGTCGTTGAAAACCTGTGCGACACACTAAGCGGCTTCGAGGTGTCCGGCCTGGAAGCTTTTAGAGAGGCCTGGCAACAGCATGATTGGTTGCTCGGTCGGGAGGTCATCGTCGATATGGCCGACAAGCATATTTGCGGAATGGCCGCTGGCATCGATGTAGATGGCGCTCTGCTCGTCGACACACCGGGCGGCTTAACTCGCGTAGTATCTGGTTCGATCGTTCTGGCAGATGCCACAGGCGCAACAAATTGACATCGTTGTTACTCGATATCGGCAATTCCCGGCTTAAGTGGGGCGTGCTTGATGACGGTGCCATACGACGTACTGGCCATATCTCACGGGAAGCTATTCGCGACCAGGGTCTCGTTGCATTGACGTCCAGGTTGCCGCGTCACGTAAGCTCTGTATTCGCGAGTAACGTGGCCGGCAACAGTTTTGCAACCCGGCTGTCGGGGGTTGTTGGCATGCACTGCGACTGCGACGTGCATTTTGCGCGCACCGCAAAAAAGGCCTGTGGCGTAACCAGTAGTTACGGGCAACCGAGGAGATTGGGTGTTGATCGGTGGGCTGCCATGATCGGTGCCTGGGCAGAGGTGCAGGCCGCGTGCCTGATCGTCGATGCGGGTACGGCTGTCACCATCGATGCGATCGACAGAGGTGGGCAGCACCTGGGAGGCCAGATTCTTCCTGGTGTCACCTTGATGGCTGAAGCGCTTGCGTCGCACACAAGCGACTTGCCCAATATTCGACACAAAGCGGTGAAACAAGCGAGCGGACTGCAGATTTTCGCAAGCAATACCGGTGGTGCCATCGCTCAAGGCACATTGAATGCGGTCGTTGGTGCCATCGAGCGCGCATTTCGTGTCCTCGTGGCTGAAAGCTCGGACGCAACGATCGTCTTGACCGGTGGTGACGCGTCGCGCATCCTTAAGTCGCTGAGTGAAGAATCTTTACATCGCCCGCACCTGGTTTTGCAAGGCCTGGCGCAGATGCTGGAAAATCGTCAATGAAAAATCTCCTTTTGATCTTGTTGCTCGCGAACATTCTCTACTTCGTGTGGGGTATGCTTGCCGACGATTCTCCGCAGCCGGGCGTAGCAATTGTTGACGAGGCACAACTGGGCCCGCCACTGGAGGTCACCACCAACACGAGCGCTGATGTGGCGGCCAGCGTTGGCGCTGTTTTAGGTTCGGGCGAACCTTCTGCTTTGTCGGCCGTTGTCGGCCGCTCCTGTGTAACGATCGGACCGTTCCGGGACAGCAACGACGCGGATGCGGCCTTAATGCAATATGCAGGTGAGGACATGCGTACAAATCTTCGTTCGGCGCAAGGTACGATCTTCATCGGCCATTGGGTGATGATTCGCGACGTCGGTGACCGCGCAACCGGCAACGAGATGTTAGAAACTCTGCGTAATGGTGGGCTGGCCGATGCCTATCTTGTGCCAACCGAGGAGGGCGGTCTCGACGTTTCGCTCGGTTTATTTGGCGAGCTTGAAGGGGCGGAGAAAATCGAACTGCAGGCAAAGTCACTTGACTTGCCAGCGAGTATTTCGCCGCGAAGCAAAGAGGCGTCGGTTTACTTTGTCGATATTGCCTTGCCGCCTGGCAAAGGCGCGGGCGCCATAGTCGAGAAATACGGTGAAAGTAAGGTGTTGCTCCGCGATGCCGCCACCTGCCCTTAAACAGGCAAAAGCTCGCTACTTGCCCTTGTCAGGCAGGCTCGATTGACGAATAATTCGCAACCCATCCTCAGCCGGTATAGCTCAGTTGGTAGAGCAGGGGTTTTGTAAACCTCAGGTCCCGAGTTCGACTCTTGGTGCCGGCACCATTTTTTCAAAGACTTGGCGCCCCGTTCTGGGGCGGCTCAGTCAAGTACCTGGCCTCGGCCCCAGTCTCTACCGACCGCGCGGAATATAGGTGAAAGTCGATATTGTTCGGCGCTGCTTGATCCGGTAGCGTGGTATTCGTCTTCTTCATTCCCGATTCAAACGGGGAGACAGTCATGACGCAATCCGTTAAGCAAGCTGACTATGTAAGGCAAAGACGACGGGATCGGCTTATTCAAGAACATAATCACGATCCGTACCACTCCAAACGCAAGATCAAAGGGTCGGCAGTATGCGCAGACTGCGGCGCATTGTATTTAGAGGGGAGATGGACCTGGGAGAAAGCTCCCGCAGACGCCAGGCAGTCCGTTTGTCCGGCCTGTCAGCGCATAAAGGATAAGGTGCCTGCCGCGTTCCTAACGCTGCGCGGCGATTTCCTGAACAGTCACAAGGTGGAAATCATGAACCTGATTCAAAACTATCAGGCACATGAGCGAGCGGAGCACCCTCTCAAGCGCATCATGGGCAGGGAGGAGCAAGCGGACGGAATCGTATTCACCTTTACTGACGCTCACCTTGCCCGCGGCATCGGCGACGCGCTCCACAACGCTTATGAGGGAGAAGTCGATTACCAATACAGCAAAGAGGACATCATGCTGAGAGTAAGCTGGACGCGCTGATTCCTGTCTGTGGCGGAAATCGAGTCACGGTGCGGCGAATTTAATCGCTTTCTTCGGATGCGACAAATTGTCCATCCTTCCAGAGGCCCTCTTTTGTAGAGTTATCAGAATTGGTCAGGATTCCCTGTCCGTTGGGTAATCCGTCTTTCCATTGGCCAATAAAGACACCTCCGTTAGCCAAGACAAACATACCCCGTCCGTTGGGCTTGCCGTCTTGCCAGTCGCCGAAATACATTCCGCCGCTCGGGTATCTAAACGTGCCCTTGCCATGCTTGTTACCGTGATTATACTCGCCGACATACGTGCCGCCGTCGTTGTACATCACCGTGCCCTCGCCATGTTCGCGGTCGTCATGTCCACCAACATATTTGCCGCCATCCGAGTAAGCCCACGGCCCGTCAGTTTGCGGCTCGTCACCGGTCCACTCTATGGCATACTTTGCGCGATTAGTGAAGG
>JAOTUU010000310.1 GCA_029863705.1 Gammaproteobacteria bacterium | reverse complement strand
CCCCAGAAAACAACTCTATTTTTGCGCTGCACCGCTGTTGGCAATCTATCCGATATCGACGATTGCCCCAGGGCTGGCACTAAACATCACGATATATACCTGCAATAACACTCTGCACGTTGGCCTTGTTGCGGGGCGGAGCGCTATCCCTGATCTTGAGCCCATCGCTGCTAATTTACGCACGGCGCTCGACGATCTCGAGAAGGCCATGGGCCTCAAGTCCAAACGCAGGCGAGCACAACGAAAAAAGAAACCAGCCCATTGATTGAAGGAGCAATTTGATGTTGCGATCTGTTCCCCGCTCAAAAAACGACGACTACACGGATACGATGGCAGTAAGACGTCGGGGCTTCCTGACCGAACAAACCGGCGCAAGTCTGGATAACGTCGGTCGTTATTCAATCGACGTTTCCACGTTGCCTGGAAACATCGAGAACTTCATTGGCGTGGCACAGGTGCCGCTCGGCATCGCCGGGCCCTTGCTTATCGACGGGGAACACGCCAAGGGGGAGTTCTATGTGCCGCTTGCAACATCCGAGGGAACACTGGTGGCAAGCTACAACCGCGGCATGAAAATGCTGCACGCGGCGGGCGGTGTCAAGACAACGGTTAGCGACGATGCGATGCAGCGTGCGCCGGTGTTCGTCTTTGATGACGCTCGTGATGCGCGCGAATTCGGCCAGTGGATTACGGAAAACTTCGACGCTGTTAAAGGGCATGCGGAAACTTCGACGCGAGTCGGTAGACTAATCAACATCGAACAGTACGCTGCCAGTCGTTTCCTGTTCCTGCGTTTCAACTTCACGACTGGAGATGCCGCGGGTATGAACATGGTAAGCAAGGCCACCAAGGTCGCCTGCGACTGGATTCGCAACGTCAACCCCAAGGTCCGGCACTATTACCTCGAATCCAATTTCGCGACGGATAAGAAAGCGTCGCAGATTAATCTGCTGCACACTCGCGGCAAGCACGTAACCGCGGAGGCAACTATCCCGGCCAAGCTGATGCAGCTGATGATGCGCAGCGATGTGCACAAGTTCTATCGCGGCCGACAGATCGTCAACCTGGCCAGCATGCTGGCCGGCGTCAACAACAATGGCGCCCATTCTCCGAATGGGATCACCGCAATGTTCATCGCAACCGGCCAGGATGTTGCCAATGTCGTCGAATCTTCGGCGGCGGCCGTCTATGCCGAACTCATGCCAGACGGGGACTACTACTATTCGATCACGATCCCGTCGCTGATTGTCGCAACCTACGGGGGCGGCACCGGACTCACGACCCAGCGCGAGTGCCTCGAACTGCTCGGCTGTTACGGCAAAGACAAGGTTTTGAAGTTCGCCGAAATCGTTGCTGCAACTGTTCTGTGCGGTGAAATGTCGCTCAGCGGCGCGGTGGCATCAGAAGAGTGGGTTGAGGCACACGATCGATATGGTCGTAATCGGCCCTAGCGGTACCGGCCGATAGCGACTCAGAAAACCGCGCGTATCAACAGAAGCACAGCTGTCAGCGAGCAGTTTTCGACAGATAAGCATCAACCTGTTTCTCGCAAAATAACCAGTCCGCCACAGGATCACCGCCCTGGAAGCTGCGCTTTTCTGCACGATAGTACGCCGCTTTTGCAATCATCTCGTGGCGCGACCCCGCAGAGACCTCGACAGCTTTTTTCTCGAGGCCTTGCGGGCGCCCGGCTGTTTTCTTGCCGACCTTTTTGCCGCGCTTCTTGGCGACTTTCTTGGCGACTTTCTTGTTCACCTTTTTGGTGGCTTTCTTGGCGGTTTTCTTCCTGGTTTTTCCGGGTGATTTTGACGAACGGCTGGTTGCAGACATCGTGTGGCCCCTCCGGGCATTTGTTAGTGCTGATTCAGATTCTGGTGATTGTTCAGATATTACTCAGCAATATCTATGCCAACTACATGAGTCGTTCCGTGATTGGCGCGACCGCATTGGGCGTGTGATCGCGGCCATTGCCTGCACAAAAACTGTGCAGGCAACAATCACCTTGCACTCAGATCGCGCAACGAACCGTGGCAGCGCCGCTCTGCAGAACAATGAATCCTTGTTGTTGCGGTTGCGCGGCATGAACGCCGTGCTGGCATGAATCCTGCAGTTAACTCATATGCCTTGTCATCTTAAACAGGATGTTTTCTCATCGCCTATGCAAAACAGTGACTCAAACCTGCATGAATCGCCGCCGCAACCGGCCGAGCGAAGCCGCGAGACCCTGAGCCAGCGCTTCAATGGCCGACTTCGTGTGATCGCAAGACAGTCGGTAAGGTACTGGTTCAGCCACGATAAGCTCGACAAGTTGTTGGCCCAATATGTCGGTTCGCTGGAGGGCTGCGAATTGCTTTACGCGATTGATCAAAGCGGCCGGCAGATCAGCTCCAATATTTATTCGACGTCAATAGACAGCAGCAGCTACGGACAGGACCTGTCCCATCGACCTTATGCCGTCAGCTTCTCTGTATTGAGAGATGTTGCCTTTCACGATGCGTTTGCCTGTGATGCTTACGTTAGCGAGGCGACGCAGAGGCCGTGTGTCACCGTGATGTACGGCGTCACGTCGGGGTCGTCCTTAATGGGCTTTATCGCAGCGGACTTCCACCCTGCGTGACAATAGTGGGACGACGGATTCTGCCAAAAACAGACATTCATCATGCGGCAGATGAGCATCACGCACAGGCAAAACCACACAGTGAGACGCTGCTGCAATGTGGCTCGAATCCACCCGGCGATGTTATCATCGCACCGCTAATCCCCAACCAGGAGTCGAATCAATGTCCACCCGTCTTGACCTGTCCAAGCTCAGCCTAATGGATGCCCTCGACCTCGCGAAGCTCATTGAGATGGAGGCGTGCCACCGCTACCAGATGTTCGCTTCGCAGTTCGGCCACAGCGGCGGCTACGATGCCGGAGCCTTCTTTGCAACGATGGTCGAGAATGAGGCCAAGCACGGCCAGGAGCTGGAGGCCCGGCGCAAGGCTTTGTTTGGCGATGCCCCCGCGAAGCTGACGCTGGACGACTTGTTCGACGTCGAGGCCCCGGACATGGGGGCGCCGCGCCGCGGCATGTCCACTCTCGAGGCGTTCGAGATGGGGCTCGCCGCTGAGAAGAAGGCCTACGACTTTTACGATATGGCCTTGCCCGGCATCACGAATCCTGAGGTACGGGAGCTGTTCACCGAGCTCCGCGACGAGGAAATGGAGCACGCAGATATGCTGCGAGAGGCAATGGCCAAACTGCCCAAAAGCGCTGGCGACGAAGTCGAGTTTGACGTCGACGAGACTCCCTATCTTTAGGGTGTCTCCGCTTTTAGTCAGAAGCTGACATTTCTCTAACAACAAAACTCAGCGGTGGCGATCAGCTATCCGCTGCAGCGCATTCGTGGCCATCTGCTTTGAACCCCTGATGAAACATGACCTTGCCCTGTGGAATGTTCCCCTCAAATGAAAGAGCAAAGAACACTTCTCTGGGAACGCCCTCATGACTTAACCCTTCAACATTCTCAAACCCAAATTGTCGATAATATTTTGGATGCCCG
>JAOTUU010000309.1 GCA_029863705.1 Gammaproteobacteria bacterium | reverse complement strand
GTTCGGCCAAGTGCGGTCTATCGCGTGAGGAGTACAAAGCCCTGCGGCATCTCCTTCACTCAGTCGTTACTCGCCGGAAAAAATATCCACCCAATTACCGAGTCCGAACGTCAAGGTGAGCAAAATCAATACGATGACCCATATCTGATGAAACAACCTGCGTTCGGTAATCGCCCCAACGATGTTACCGAGAATGATAATGCCCATAATCGGGCCGTAGGATGACCCAACATCGTCCAGATTTCCGGGTTTCAGCAGGGTATCGACCACATCTGCAATCATTAGCAACACAAACAAAGAAAAAATCGAGGCCGCACTCTGTCAAAGTACGCCTCCCGGTCCGCGACATCTGAGTCACGCGTCGGAACAAGTACGACAACGGTGAGGTAGGCGAGCATTGCAAAAAAGACGACGAACATAAACACCGGGAATGTCCAAAGTTCTTCGCGCCGCCAGTCGAACGTAAACCACCAGAAATAGGGTAGATAGAAAACGAAGTAACCGACCCACGCCGAATGGACCCAATAGGAACGTGCATCCTGTCGGTCGATAATCGCAGCGACACCGCCCAGCACCCGCACAATCCCCAGGCCAATAACGATCGAGATGAAAACAGATAGATATTCAAAGGTCGTCACTGGATATCTCCGGAAGGCTCAATAAGCAACATACCCAACTACACATCGCACGATTCTCACAAACTGGCGTACGGTCGGAATGTCTGTAATGGGTCAGTGGCAGTGCTTCAACAGTTTATCACCTGGGTGGCTGTCAGCCAGTTGCCGCCCTTCAAGCGGTTAGATACAGGATCAGAATCGCATAGCCGGCGAACACAACTGATAGGAACTCAAACCAGGCTGGCCTCAGTGCAATGAGCAGCATCAGACTGCCGCCAATTGCTGGAAATAAAAACGAAAGCAGCGGTGGATTACCGAACATCGTTATGTTGACGTGTGGCCCAATACAGAAATAGCCAAGCATTGACAGCGCCGATAATCGTCCAAAGGAGCGACTGTGCGCCAGGAAGACCAGCTCCGAATCATTGGAAATATCGTAATCCTCGGTCGGCAGCGCGAGTTCGGCTGCGCCATAAACGAATATGGAACCAATCACCAGAACGAAGAAATCGATGATCGACCATTCCGTAACCGAACGCAGCTCCCAGCCAACCCACCATAACTGCAATATGAAGAGCATGATAAGGACGCCCCACAACGCGGTCGCCCAGTGAAAGCTCACGCGTTTGTGGGCGCGGATCAACCCCGCCACGGAATTAAGCAAACGAGTGAGCGCCAGGCCTAGAATTACTGAGATAGCAATGAAAACGTATTCGTGCTGAGTCATATAGCGAAGATGCCTGTGGTACTTCGGAACTTCAATCGTAATCAGTAATTCCAGCGAAACCGTCCGCGGAAACTGAGCAAGACAATTGCGTCAGAAGCGGGCCATTCAGCTCGCGCTGTACCTCGACAATGCTCCCAATTCCATAATTCACCGCCCGTTTCTTTCTGAAGAGCCTGCATCCCGGGGAGCTCAGTTGTTTGTGCTTGAATCTCCGTTACTGTGCCGTTCCGGTCGTACCCGGCTTGCCTTTGACGATATCGGTAGCAAGCGCCATCATCGACGTCAGATCACCCAGGTTGGCGGGCACGACAAATGTATTGCCGGTTTTCGCGAGCTTGCCAAACTCGTTAATGTACTGTTCGGCGATACGCAGCTGCATGGCTTCCGGGCCACCTTGATCAGTCACGGCATTGGCGACTTTGCGCAATCCCTCGGCTGTCGCTGTTGCAACCGCGAGGATGGCCTCAGCCTCACCCTGCGCCTCATTGATTTGCTCTATCTTTACTGCCTCGGACTCCTTGATGACCCGCTGTTTCTCGCCCTCAGCCTCGTTTATCTTCGCGTCACGAACACCTTCTGATGTCAGAATAACCGCTCGCTTCTCACGTTCCGCTCGCATCTGTTTTTCCATCGCACTCAGAACGTCTTGTGGCGGATTGATATTCTTGATTTCGTATCGAAGCACCTTTACGCCCCAGGGATCGCTCGCTTTGTCGAGCTCGGCGACAACATTCTGGTTGATGGTGCCGCGCTCTTCGAACGTGCGATCGAGATCGATTTTGCCGATTTCGCTACGCAATGTTGTCTGCGCCAGCTGTGAAATCGCGAACATATAGTTTCCTATTCCGTACGAAGCACGCGCCGGGTCCAGCACCTGCATGTACAGCACGCCGTCGACACCGACCTGGACGTTATCTTTCGTAATACAAATTTGCTCGGCGATGTCAACGGCCTGCTCCTTGAGCGTGTGCTTGTATGCAATTCGCTCGAGAAACGGGATCAGAATGTGGAACCCTGCATTCAGCGTTTTGCTGTATTTGCCGAGGCGCTCAACGACATAGGCATTTTGCTGCGGCACAACGACCGCCGTCTTGAGCAGGATGATGATCGCGACAAACGCGACCGCCAGTGAAACAATAAGCGATTCCATATCTTCGTCCTTTGGTTTTTATTACTGTGCTTTGATACGCAGGGTCAAGCCGTCGACTGCGACAATGGTTGCACGTGCGCCGGCTGGAATTGGCGATTCGCCGACATTGCGAACAGTCCACTTGGTGCCGCGATACTCCAGACGAGATTCCGCACCTGGCTCGAGTTGCTCCGGTACATCGACCGAATTACCGGACAAGGTCTCATGAAAGCCGATCGCGCCGCCGCGAATCTTCTCATACAGGCTTTTGCGAAACGTGAAAAAGGAGATCAGTGACAGCGCCGCGAAAGCCATCCATTGTCCCCATTCAGGCATGACGATGCCGAACAGCCCGGCCAATCCGACAAGGGCCGCGGATATGCCCAGGAATACCAGGTAGAACTGCGCGTCAATTGCGAACAGTTCCGCACCCAGTAATATCGCGCCAATAATCATCCAGCCCCACCAGGTCATCGCGTCACTCCATTATTCGCCGACGCCCACTATATCGCGAATTCGGTTACTATCCACTGCGCCGACAGCGAATAATAACGAGGGGAACGGCATGCAAGAGATCGTCGACTGGCTCAACGGGATCATTTGGAGCAACGCCCTGATCTTCCTGTGCCTCGGCGCGGGACTTTTCTTTTCGATACTCACGCGTTTCGTGCAGGTACGCCTTTTTAAAGAAATGATCCGCCTGCTATTTTCGAGCAAGGAATCCGATCGCGGTATCTCGTCTTTCCAGGCCCTGTCCGTATCATTGTCGGGGCGCGTTGGCACCGGCAATATTGCGGGTGTCGCTGCCGCCATCGGCTTTGGCGGGCCCGGCGCCGTTTTCTGGATGTGGGTCGTCGCCTTCCTCGGTGCTTCTACCGCCTATGTCGAATCAGCGCTTGGCCAGATCTACAAAGAAGACGACGACGGGCAATATCGCGGTGGGCCGGCTTACTACATCGAGAAGGCGATGGGTCAGAAGTGGTATGCATGGATTTTTGCCATTACGACCATCGTCGCGACCGGTCTCCTGCTTCCCGGCGTGCAGTCGAACAGCATCGGCAACGCCGCGGAGCTGGCATT
>JAOTUU010000308.1 GCA_029863705.1 Gammaproteobacteria bacterium | reverse complement strand
CAACCGGCAGATAGCCGAGTTCCTCGGCGCACCAAAGCGTCGTTACTCGGGAAGAGTTTTCTGCCTGGTGTTGAATGCCGACTGCCGTGAATGTGCCGGCCGGAACCTCGATCTGTCGGGTACCGATCGAGCGCACGTTCAGAGTCTTGATCTTATCGGCTTCGAACAAATAGTATTGCGCGCTGAGCTGGTCGTTAAGCAAGTCATGCATGAGCGCGTACTGGATAGACACACGATCCTGGCGGAGTCGATCGAGGCTCGCGTGAAATTCCTCATCGTTGACCGTGCCACTCGCCTCAAAGGTATTCCAGTCAAACCGAATATCGGCGCGCGGGTCGTCTTTGTCGATTGTGTCGTTGGTCTGGTAGGCGATCGGATAGATTCCATCATCGCCAGCGGCGAACTCCGAAACTTCGGTAATGTCACCGTGAGCGATGATTTTCGACATGCCCGTTGGCTCGACAAAGTGCCTGGCGATATAGCCCGAGTCCGTCGATTTAAGCTCCGTGCCTAACCGGCCCCCGACCACGCTGATCTTGATCCTGTACTCGGCCGTGTGCGGCGTCAGCTCTCCGCTGGCCTGGACAGCGCCCACGAACAAGCCGGCCACCAACAGTGACGTTATCCAGCAATAAAGACTGCGGTGGTAGTGCCGGTTCATGCTTGCACCTTTTCGAGAACCTGCTCGGATTCTCGCATAAGCGACATGACTGCGGCCTGAACAGCCAGGCGGTGCGGCTCCAGCTTGTCGAGCGGCGCGCCTGCCGGCAGCGGGTAAGGCTTGCCAATGGCCAGCACAATACGTGAAAAGGGCTTGGGTACCATGAAATCGTCCCAGCGATTCAGATACCAGGCGCGATCAGCAGCACAGGCAATCGGAATGATTGGAACGCCGGCAATGCGTGCCATGAGTACGGCGCCGAGCTTGAATTCGTATTTGGGGCCGCGAGGACCATCGGCCGTCGTGACAATGGAATAGCCATTCTTCATCATGCGCTGCATGTCGCGGAGTGCAAGAGCGCCACTTTGATTGGCCGATCCACGAATTACCTCAGCGCCCCATGCTCGTGCAATACGTTCCGGCACCTCGCCATCCACCGAAGCGGAAACCAGGAAGCAGGCCTTGAATCCCCGCTGTACCCAAGAGCGGATCAGCGTCGAGCCAAGAACATGGTGCTGGTGCCAATAGCAGGGCGCACACACCGTGCCACTCTCGATGAAGGGCTCAATACGCTCGGCGCCGATCACTTTCTCGACCCGGTAGGTCGATACCAGCAGCCGAATCAACGTCCGTAGCACCGGCAAACCGAGGAAGTAATAGATTCGACGCGCCGGTGACATCCGTCGACGCGAGGCCGTGCTGCGTCGCGACTCGACCGAGTTGAAGTCTTTAGGGTGCTGGTTGCTCAAAATTGGACCCGGCGTCAGAAGTGGAAGAGTTTGCAGTATCGGTTCGACGCCGGTCAATGTAATATTGCGCCTGCATTTCCTGAGTCCCTCCGAACCCCCATCTGCAGATGAAAGAAGCGCAGCTCGCATACAGGCGGCCACCCGGTCCTGACCAGACCGTTACGCTCGGCATTGACCAGGAGACGCTCGCGACGCTCCAGGGCCTGCAGTGTGAGTTCGGCGATATGGTCAGCATGACCAAGCCAAATGGGCGCCTCGCGTACTTCGTCAACGATGCCGACGAAGTACGCCGCATCCTGGTTCGCCGGCACAGCAAGTACCGCAAGGGCCCTGGATTCGAACGCGTCAAGATGCTGCTCGGCAATGGCCTTATTGTCAGTGACGGGGATGTGTGGAGACGCTCGCGCACGATGATCCAGCCCGCGTTCAGTCGACAGAATGTGCATCGACTGATGACCGTGATGGTTGAATGCTGCGACCGCCGTGCCGTCCATTGGGCCGATCTTGTCGCTCGCGGCGAGAATATCAATATCACCGAGGAAACCTCCGATTTCGCCCTGGAACTCATCCTGATCAGCATCTTTGGCAACGATTACCAGGACCGTATCCTGACACAGGGTGAGAACCCGTTTGCGTTTCTCAGCAGGGACTCGACTCGCGACCTCAGTGTCGTCCTGAAAGTCCGCAAGCTGCGCGAGCTATTGATGAGTATCATCGAAGACCGGCGTGGTGGCGACGTCGAGGAGCAATTCGACTTCCTCTCGATGTACCTTGCTGCCGTTGACAAAAAGGGCAAGTCGTTCACTGATGCCGAATTACTCGACGAACTCATGACACTGATCGTCGCCGGTTTTGAAACTTCGGCTAATACGCTGAACTGGGTCTGGTACCTGATAGCAAGACATCCCGACATCGAGGAAAAACTGCTTGAAGAAGCCCGGCACGTATTGCCCGGCGTTTCGGCCGTTAACGCGGACTCGATCAACTCGATGCAGTACACCCAGCAGACGCTTGAAGAAGCGCTCAGGTTGTATCCGCCGGTCTGGCTTTTTACGCGGCGCTCGCACGACCGGGACGAACTCGAAAACTACGATGTTCCACCGGGCACCGACATTTACCTGTCCCCGCTTATCCTGCATCGGACCGAACGATACTGGCCGGAACCAAATACATTTGCCCCGGGGCGTTTTGCCCCGACCGACAAGCCGGGCAAGGACCGGCCGTACTTTCCGTTTTCGCTGGGCCCGCGACGTTGTCTCGGTGAATACTTTTCTTTCCTGGAAATGAAGGTGCACCTGGGTCTGTTACTGCCACGCTTTCGCATGCGCCTTCTGGACGACAAAGAACCCGATCTCGAATTGGGAATCAATCTTCGTTCAGCGACCGACATCTACCTGCAACCTGAGGAGCGGTAAGCACGTCATGGAGCTTTACAACACACTCACCGACATGTTGCGCGACGTGCGTGGCAAGGATCGTGAAATTCGATTCATCGATGGCGAGAATGACGAGACTGTCATTCGCTTCCCGGACTTATGGGATCGCGCCATCGCGCTGCTGGGCTCCTTGCAGGCTCGCGGCATGCGGCCTGGTGACGAGCTCATCGTTTTCAGCAAATCGAACGAGAGTTTTGTAGTCGCATTCTGGGCCGCCGTTCTCGGCGGGATCGTGCCGGTGCCAGTGGCCGTCGGCATCAGTGATGAGCATCGACTCAAGCTGTTTCGCATCGTTTCGCAACTGAAAAAAGGGACGCTGTTTACGGAAATGGGCTTGCTGGAACGTTTGCTGGATTTCTCGAAGCAGCGCCAACTGGACGACATCACGCACTTGCTGGAAACTCGCACCGTGCTGATGAGCGATGTGGAACCGGCATCGCATGGCGAGGTCTTTGCAGCGACGCCGGACGACATCGCGTTCATTCAGTATTCCTCGGGTTCGACGAGCGATCCGAAAGGCATCGTACTCACGCACGAGAATCTTTGCACTAACATCCGCGCGATTGTCGAGGCGACCGGTTGGAACAAGGGCGATCAGAGTTTGAGCTGGATGCCGCTGACGCACGATATGGGGCTGATCGGTTATCACCTGAGCGTGCTCGGCGTCGGTATGAATCACGCCGTCATGGATACGAACGTATTTGTCAGGC
>JAOTUU010000307.1 GCA_029863705.1 Gammaproteobacteria bacterium | reverse complement strand
TCCAGCGGATGGAAGTAATAGTCTTCGATTAAGCCACCCTGGCCGTTGGATTTTTCAACGCGTTGAACTTCTCCAGCATCAGCCTGCAGATATCGACGAAGCTTCCGCAAACGAGATACCATCTGGCTTGGAAACCGAAGGAGATCCCATGTTCCGAGTACTTATAGCCGTGCTTTTTGTCGTGACATCGGCCTGCGCGAGCAACGGCGACAGCAATCCCTTCCAGGTCAAGGCCCTTGCGGAATTTGATGAGCCATGGGCGATGGCATTTCTTCCCGACGGCCGCTTGTTGATTACGGAAAAGCGAGGGCGCGTGCTCGTTGTATCGGCGGACGATGGCAGCGCAATTCCAGTGAGCGGTGTACCAACGGTTGACTACGGCGGACAGGGCGGCCTCGGTGATATCGCTTTGCACCCCGATTTTGCCAATAACAGCCGCATTTACCTGAGCTACGTTGAAGCGGGCGACGACGACACCCGAGGTGCCGTCGTGGTCAGCGCAACGCTTAGTCTCGAAGCGGGGAATGAGGCACTCACAGACGTCGACGCGATCTGGCACCAGAGCCCCAAGGTCAAGGGTCGCGGCCACTATGGACATCGGCTGCTGTTCTCGGAGGAGGGCTATTTGTTTATCTCGTCGGGCGAACGACAGAAATTCGATCCGGCACAAGAGATGAGTGGCAATCTCGGCAAAATTCTGCGGCTGAACGATGATGGTTCCGTTCCGCAAGACAATCCGTTTGCCGAGCGTGGCGGCATCACCGCACAGATCTGGTCACTTGGCCACAGAAACCCCCTTGGCCTCGCTTTTGACGCTGAGGGGCAGCTCTGGAATATCGAGATGGGCCCGCGCGGCGGAGACGAACTCAATCGCGTGTTGCCCGGCACCAACTACGGTTATCCGATCGTCTCGAACGGCCGGCACTATAGCGGCATAGACATTCCCGACCACGACACGCGACCCGAATTTGAGGCACCGAAGGTGTGGTGGACACCGGTGATCTCGCCGGGCGATTTCATGATTTATTCCGGCGACAAGTTTCCCAATTGGAAGGATGACGGCTTTATAGCCGGACTGTCATCGGAGGCGCTCGTTCGTATCGAGTTCGATGGCGAGAATGCCCGCGAGGCCGAGCGGTTCCCAATGGGCAAGAGCATTCGGGCGGTCAAACAAGGACCGGCTGGTGCCATCTGGCTGCTCGAAGACGAGGCAGGTGGGCGCCTCTTGAAGTTGACGCCTCGATAATTTTTTCGGTCCGGCGTGCTTCGCCGTCAGGCTCGTGGAATTCACATGAAAAAAGTAGCGATCTTCCTGACACTGTTTGTTGCTTGTCTCGTTGGCTTGATGGCGGCATTTCCGGAGGACGCGACCCGAGTTGCCTTCGCGGTCGAGCGATTCCGCAGCGGCCTCGAACACAAATCGATCGTTATGGACGGCGAAACCTGGCACTACCTCGACGGTGGGCCCGCTGATGCACCCGTCGTCTTGCTACTGCACGGATTCGCCGCTGACAAGGACAACTGGACGCGGTTTTCAAGAAAGCTGACCGGCCAATACCGCATCATTGCGCCGGATCTGCCCGGTTTCGGTGAATCCGCACGACAACGCGAACGGGATTACTCAGTACCTGCGCAAAGCGACTGGCTTCATGATTTTGCGGCAACACTGAAGCTTGATCGCTTTCATCTTGGCGGCAACTCCATGGGCGGGTATACAGCCGCCTTTTATGCGTACCGATATTCCTCGCAGATAGAATCACTCCTACTCATCGACAATGCCGGGATCACCTCACCAAACACGTCCGAGATGGAGCTGGCGGTCGGGCGCGGTGAGAACCCGTTACTTACGAGCTCAGCCGAAGACTTTGACAGACTGCTCAGCTTTGTTGCCTACAAGCAGCCATTTGTACCGTGGCCGGCAAAAGGCGTCCTCGCGCAGCGGTCGTTTGAGGACTCGGCCTTTAATCGTCGTATTTTCGAGGGCTACAAAGATGCACGAGATGTCGGTCTCGAACCGATACTCGCCGATATCAATCAGCCCGTCCTGATCATTTGGGGCGAATTCGACCGCGTGCTCGACATCAGCTCGATCGATGTCATGCGGCCATTGCTACCGCAGGCCAAGGTCGTGATCATGCAGGACACAGGGCATATCCCGATGCTCGAGCGCCCGCAAGAGACGGCCGCGCACTACCTGGAGTTTCTTGGCAGCCTGTAGTTGGCGCTCAATGCCGGGGCATCAGTCTTCAGATGAGCCGCCTTGCGCGGCGTTGTCAGGAGGGCGGACTGTCTTTGTATAGTCGCTGTCATGCTTCCTTTGCCTTGTCCGACTGAGGTCGTACCACGACAGACTTGATCTGCACGAACAGTTCGTCACCATTTTGCAAAGCGAGTTCCCGGGCCGAACGCCGGGTCACACGGCCAATAACCCTGTCGGTGCCCATAACAAGTCGCACGAGGACCGACGGCCCCGGATCGTCCTGTATCGCTTCGATTGTCGCCGGCAAGATATTGAGAATCGTACTTTTCTCAGGCCGGGTGCGGCATAAACTGACATCGTTGGCCTTGATTCTTGCGCGCACGGTGGCACCTTTCGACCCCGGCCTGCCAAGCACCCAAAGTGTTCCGCCGGAGAAGCGCAGCAGCGACAGATCGTCTTGCTTATCGTAGGACTCTACACTGCCCTGTATAACCGACCCGGCGTCCGCGCCCGTGAGGGCCGGCAAGTCGGTACGAACCAGGATACTTTGCAAGTCGCCATCCGCAACAACACCGCCAGCATCGAGAACTACGAGATGATCACAGAGCCTGCAGATTTCATCGAGGTTATGGCTGACATAAATGATTGGCACATCTGACTCAGCATGCAGTCGTTCCAGAAACGGAAAAATCTCGTCTTTGCGCGCTTGGTCGAGCGACGCGAGCGGTTCATCCATCAACACAAAACGCGGCGCACGCAGTAATGCCCTTGCTATCGCGACACGCTGGGACTCGCCGCCGGACAGCGCATCCGGCTTGCGCGTTAGCAGTTTCTCCAGGCCCAACAGGCCAATGACATGATCTGCGTCGGTACCGTTGTCGTGCTCACTACGTCGCATGCCATAGTTAATATTGCCGCGCACATCGAGGTGGTCAAACAAACGTGGTTCCTGAAAAACATAGCCAATATTTCGTTCATGAACCGCGCGCCAGACTTTCTCGAAACCGTCTTGCCAGAGCTCACCGGCAACCACCAGCCTGCCCGCCTGCGGTCGCTCAAGACCGGCAATGCAGCGTAAGAGAGTTGTCTTTCCGGCACCCGACTGACCAAATACTCCGGTAATGCCGCGCAGCGGCAGATCGAGTTTGACGTCCAGGCAGAAGTCGTCACGCTGCAACGCGTAGGCGAGTTGAATGCTGCTGTCCGCGTTCATCGTCTGTGCCAACGCCGATTCGCAACGAACATCATCAACAACGCCGCGAACGCAATGACGAGCAACGTTGCCGAGAGTTGATGTGCCGCCGAGTAGTTGAGCGATTCAACCTGATCGTAAATTGCGATAGAGATGACGCGGGTCTCGCCCGGGA
>JAOTUU010000306.1 GCA_029863705.1 Gammaproteobacteria bacterium | reverse complement strand
CACCGGCCGCACCGGCCACCGCGACCAGCGGATGAGAGCTCATCATCGCAGCTTCGAATAAAGCAGCCGCGGCTTCGATCGTCGGTTTCTTGTATACCTCGCGAGCGGCCTTTGTCATTTCCTGTTCTAGTGCCGGGCGGGTTTCTTTTTGTAATTCTTTTTCGCTGACCCCGAGGTGCTGGCACGCGGTTGCAACCTTCACGTGGCGATCGCTTCTGAGTGCTTTTAGATTCGGCAAAGGAAACTCTGGCAGCTTTTCCATCGGCGATGCGTGACCCAAAACGCCGGCGCGAACGGCCAGCAAGAACGCGGCCTGCGACCCCGCCGCTTCGGCTCCCGAAACGCCGAATGCATCACGCGGATCGATCGGTTTAAAACGTCTGTAACTCATTCTGTGCTCCCCGAACCCTGCGCATTTCCGAATAACAGGAGTATAGACGGGAAGCCGCTTGAACTGTGTGCTCGTTGCCAGTGAGCACCGTACAGTGGTGTGACTGGGAAACCGGTCTCAGAGGGAGTACCCTTTTCTCGTTGTCTTGACTTGATGCCAACAAAAATAAGGGTGTACGGCCTTATAAACAAGGAGGCAAGAAAATGACTCTCAGACAATTTTCTGTTTTTCTGACACTCGCCCTGGTGCTTGCTGGAGTACCGACTGCCGCCGCCGACTATGTGGCGTATTCTGTGGGCGACAAGGAAAAATCACCGCTGCCGGAGCGAGTCGACCAGGTAGATACGAAGTACCTTCTGAATATCGAATGGGGCGACTATGCCGGCCGCAAGGCACGACTCGGTGTCCTGGAGGTCGATAACAACAGCTCGACGAGCTCTTATACCGTTTCAACCGCCATGGGTAACGTCGATTATTCGGCATCGACGACCGGCGTGCCTGTGAACGGAATCGAAGCGATTGTTATCGATTCCTTGGCGCAGACCGGTCGCTTCCGGCTCGTGGAGAGAACCGAACTGGGTGACGTTCTGGCCGAACAGGACCTGGCAAGTTCCGGCCGCATTGCGAAACCATCGGGTGCCACTACGGGCAACGTTCTGGGCGCGGAGTACCTCGTGCAGCTCGTAGTCACTGACTACGAATCCAACACGTCGGGCACCGACAAGGGCGTTGGCGGCATTTTGACTCGCAAAGTGCCCTTGCTGGGCGGCATAAAGGCCGGCAGCAGCACCGGACGCGTCGGCTTGAATATACGGCTAATCGATGCAGAGACCAGCGAAATAACCTTTACGAAACAGATTGAAGCCGTCATCAAGGAAACCAACCTTGCCTTCGGCGGCGCCGGCCTGATCGGCGATGTCGGGCTTGGCGGCTTCATGTCCGAATACTCCAAGACTCCCGTCGGCCAGGCTGTGATTGCCGGCGTCAACCAGGCGGTCTTCGAGCTGATCAAGGAAGTAGGTACGAAACCGCCCGAGGGCTCGATCGTCAAGGCCGACGCTGCACAGATCTACACCAATCTGGGTAAGGATGCTGTCGCCGTTGGGGACCGGCTGCAGGTGTTAAAAAAGGGTGAGGAGCTGATCGATCCGGAAACCGGGATTTCGCTGGGTGGCAGCACCACCTCGATCGGTGAAATTGAGGTCAGCCAGGTCCAGGAGAAATTCTCGATCGCACGGCCGGTGTCATTGAGTGGAACTCCGGACAGGGGTGACAAGGTCAAGGGCACCAAGGCTGCTGCGCCGCTCGAATTTGCAAAAAGCTGGAAGAAACCAAAGTAGTTAATGACTGTGTCGCCTACGTGCCGGATTTCGGCCTGTCCATGATATTTGTCAATCGCCGGCGGACTTGTTCTTCTGATCAGCGTCGGCAATCTGGCCCAGGCGCGCGACGTCCAGAATACGGACATGCTCACGATCGACCTGGATGACGCCTGCTTGCTGCAGTCTCGAAATGACACGACTGATGGTCTCGGGTGAAAACCGCAGGTAGTTCGCGATGCTCTCATGCGACATCGGCAGGTCGAACTCGTATTCGACATCATTTTCGCGCTGCAGCCGAGCCTCGACGTCGAACACGAAGATTGCGAATTGCTGCGTGGCATCGAGACCCTCGACGCACTTCTGCTGCCGCGCGAAATCCCGGCTCATGAGCGCCAGGATCCGGGTTTGAAGTCCCGGAATCTGCCGCGACAGCCCCGCAATGTCCCGGTAGGGGATGACGCACAGCGAAGCGGCTTTGAGAACCAGCGCGTTGAAATGATGCCGCTCTGGGTAAACCGCGTCAAAACCCAGGAGCTCACCGGGCAGGTGAAAATCGCGCACGTGCTCGTGCCCCTGCAGGTCCAGCGTGTAGGACTTGATACAGCCGTTGCGCACGGCATAAAGGGCCGTGAAAGGATCGTCTACGCGAAACAGGTGGGTGCCTGCCGGAAGGGGACCGATATTCCGAATAATTGCATGCACGCGACAAAGGTCGCCATTCTGCAGACCTGGTGGCCAACACCATCCCTGCAGCGAGCACAGCCCGCATGCATGGCGAAATACAGGAACATTCGCCAGGGACGATTCGGCAGCGGCACCCAAGACGCGACTCCTCAATGGTCTTTTCATTGTAGGGGCGCGTAAGGCGTCTGAAAATCGTGGAAGTTACCTAAGATCGCCCGACAAATGTCAATGCACTGCTTGTCGACTGATGGTCATATACCTAGTGCGGCGAGTTCTGCGCGTCCGCTCGTCGCCGGGCGATAGAGATGCGTTGCAGATCAGAGGTAACAGTCATGTTTATCAGAGAGGTAAAAGCTCACTTCAAACCCGAGAAGTTTGATTTGTTCAATAAACGGCTTGAAAAGGACGTCATCCCGATGCTCCAAAAACAAAAGGGATTCCGCGATGAACTCTCGTTCTTTGATAAAGAAAAGAACGAAGCGATTGCGATGAGTTTCTGGGATACAAAAGAGCACGCAGAAAAGTACGCGCGAGATCTTTATCCGACAGTCCACAAGAAGATGGAGGATGTGCTCAAGGATACGCCACAGGTTCGCTCTTATGAGGTCGCCAATTCGACCTGCTACAACATTCACGCTTTCTAAGGCTGAATGGCAATTCCCGGAGCGGGCGACAGCTACTGGCTGCCGCCCGTTTTTGCAGAAATTATTTCCGATGGAAATGTAAGTTGGGATACGAACTCGCGCCTGTTTTGCTCGAATCCACACGCCTCCAGATGCGGGAGCAACAGGACACCCCGGCAACCGCCGAGCAGTGCCGGATTGATTCGGTAGACACGTTCCCAGATCCCGTTGTACCAGCGCTCGCCTTGCGTCATATTGACCATTGCCAGGCGCCCGCCGGGCCGCAGTACTCGCTTGAACTCCGTAAGGACAGTCCGGAAATCCTGCTGCGGCAAGAGGTCAAACATGTAGTTATTGATGAGAACGTCAAACGTGTCATCGGGAAAATCCAGGTGATAGGCGTCACCAACACGCAGCCGATAGTTCGTCGATCCCGATTTGGCGGCTTTCGTCTCGGCACGGGCCAGCATCGCCTCGGTCAGATCGATACCTTCGTTATGACCGGACGGATTTTTTTGCAGGATTATCTCGAACGCCAGCCCGGTTCCTACCGCCACTTCGAGC
>JAOTUU010000305.1 GCA_029863705.1 Gammaproteobacteria bacterium | reverse complement strand
GCCAGGCGTAAAGTCTGCCGGGTAGAAATAGAGGATCAGCGGGCCGTCGTCCAAGAGGTCTGTCAACGACATTTCGGCACCCGAATCGCTTTGCAAAACGAATTCGGGAGCTCTGGATCCTATCTTCAACATTGCTCATCTCCTGGCGCGGGCGTTTGTTTTCTCGAGTATCTACGGTACTTTATAACCGGATTCCCTGAGAGCAATCCAGTGCAAGACACAATTATCTATCTCGATCCGACCAGTTCGATGAATCTGCAGAACCAGATTCGTCAGAAGCTCGTCGACGGTATTCTGAATGGCTCGTTTCCGCCCGGTATGAAATTACCCTCCAGCCGCAAACTCGCGACGCAGCTCGAGGTGGCGCGGAATACGGTGGTTGCGGCACACCAACAACTGATCTCGGATGGCTGTCTCGTCAGTCGCCAACGCAGCGGAATTTTCGTGAGTGAGGAGATACTCGAGTCACGGGTGGGATACGGCGGCGATGTGCCCCCTCGAGCCACGCGACTTCCACAGTATGGAAGAAGCGAATCAAACACTTGGATATCGGTGCGCCGGTTACGGCACAGGATTCGCCGCACTGGAATCAATACCCGTATCCTTTTATCGACGGCAAGTTTGACGCGACGCTATTTCCGCTGGCCGAATGGCGCGAGGCCAGCCGTCTGGCGCTGAGCGTTGCTGATGTGAGGAACTGGTCGGCCGGCAGTGGTGATGCGGATGACCCGATGTTGGTCGACGAAATCCGCGGCAAGATCCTGACACGTCGGGGCATCCAGGTTCGCTCTGATGAGATCCTCGTCACGATGGGGGCGCAGAACAGCCTGTACCTGATCAGTCAGGTACTTGCGGATCGTGGCGTGACCGTGGCCATCGAGGAGCCGGGCAATTCGGAGATGCGGTAAATGTTGCACAAACTATGGTGGCGGTAATCTCTCCGTTACGGCCAGAGAAATTGACTGGTGGGAAACCCACAGCCCGGAAATAGCCAGCTACGTCAGCAATGGCAAGATATGGGTGAGCCCCGTCACCGAAAAAACCATGAACAGGTGCCCCTGGTTACGAAAGCTGCCCAAGCAGAATAAATACATTTGCCGCATCTATTACAACCGTCCGGACGACTGCAAACACTATCCGGTCGATATCGAGCAAATGGTCAAGGATGACTGTGAGATGCTTGAGGCCCATGACCTTCGCAGGCCAAAACAGGCGCAGATAACGCTGGACAGGCTTATGTCTGACAGCCGACCTCCTGTGAAACGCTAAGCACGTTGCGGAACTGCGAACTCCGTCCCGCGGAAGTGTGAACTGATCGTCACGGCCGGATGACCTGGATCGTCTAGTCTGGGGGCACTATGGGCAGTGTTTTTGGAGTTTAGTCATGAAAGTCACACGATTTACAAAACTGCGTAGGGCGGCGGTACTTGCCGTACTTGCAGGATCCTTGGTTGGACCAGCGGCGTATGCCGATTCCGGCTTCTATCTTGGCGCCAGCCTCGGCGATGCAAGTGTCGAAGTTGACGATTTTGGCTTCGACGAGAACGATTCAGCGTCGAAGATCTTTGGCGGGTTCATTTTTGATATGCCGGTTGTCGACTTCGCTATTGAGGCGGGTTATGCAGATCTCGGCACCGTATCCGGGACGGTACTCGGTGAATCGTATGAGCTTGATTCGTCAGGAATCAGTGCTTTTGGCGTCGCCGGTCTCGATTATGGTCTTTTTGGGTTCTTTGCGAAGGCGGGGCTCGTCGCCTGGGATACCGATATAGCGGTTGCTGGCTTGCAGGGCTCTGACAGCGGCAGCGATCCGGCGTATGGCCTCGGTTTTCGCCTGACGTTCAGTTCAGTCGAGGTTCGAACCGAGTACGAAGTATTCGATATCTCGGATATCGATTCCGTTGACATGCTTTCGCTAGGGGTGCTTTGGCGCTTCTGATCACGTCCAACGTACTACTGGTAATGGAAGCCGCTCTTGCGAAAGTCAGAGCGGCTTTTTTACTGGCATGGGCAGCTGCGATCACCTTTCTTGTTCCTGCACATTTACTTCGTGCGGGCTAGTGTATTGCTCATATAGCGGCTGCGTACGCAGTCATGACTGTCGTCCAGTTCAAATGTAACGTCCGCTGTCTCAGGCAGACCTGCAATGTTTGCTCTCGTCAATCGCTCATAGTGTTGAATAAAATCCGTGATTTGCTCGCGGTTCATGATTCCGGCGGCGCCATGGTCTGAAGTCCTGGCCAGCTTCTCCTCTTGTTCTACACGCCATCGGTATATGGCATCAAAGTTCGGAGCTTGCAGAAAGACCAGCGCATCCAGGCGTGCGAACAGCTCCGCATAAGGGCCGTCGAGTTGCTCGTTGACGTACTGTCGCCAGTCGCCGGATGTGTCCTGGTGTTCCTCAAGATTATTGATTGCTTTCCGCAGAGCCTCGTTTGACTGCGGCATGCTGCCTACGCACCAGCCTTCCAGAACAAGCAGATCGATCGGTCCGCTGACCGTCGGCCAGGAATCAGGCCTGGCACGGTCATCCAGCGATTTATCGAAGCGCGGCAGTGCCATCGTCTCATTCGATTGCAGTGCTCTCAGACGTTCCACGCAGCCTGTCAGCATCTGGATATCGTGCGTTCCTGGTACGCCACGCGTCGCCAATAGCGGGTGGATTTCTGCCGCCAGCTGCGCGCGCTCCAACTTCGTCAGATAGAAATCGTCGATCGAAAGAACGGCGACGCGCCAGCCATAACCGTGCTCAAGCGCAAGCTGCAAATAGGCGGCGAGGGTAGACTTGCCGGTGCCTTGTGCGCCATTGATGCCGAGAAGAAATGTTCGTCCCGGGCGCCGCTTCTTCGTTAACCATTCGGCAAGATGCGAGTAATGATCTTCAATAAGCCGGAGAAACCCATCAGGCAAATGATGAGCGGCGATGAAGTCCGCGATCAGCTGATTTGTCAATTTTGTGTTCATCTACATGGACAGAATGACTGCTCAATTAATTGGCAACGACGATTGGGTGATACCATCTCCGCGCCCTTACTCCGGATCCCCAGACAAATGTTCGAACAACTCGGCTCGATTCACCCTATTCTACCGCCCGTCGTCGGCGTACTGGCGCTGCTTGCGGGCGCGGTCATCATCGATTTGATCGCCAAACACCTGTTGGTCGGTACTGTTCGCGCGTTCGCCAGGCGATCCAGCTTCGCATGGGATGACGCGCTGGTCACGCACAATGTCTTCGGTCGTCTCGTGCAGGTGGTGCCGGCGCTGATTGTATTTGTCGGCGTGCCGTTCATCCCTGGTCTGCCGGAAGGCGTTGTGCAGCTTATGCGCAACGTTGCGATGGGTTACATGGTGTTGATGTTGACGCTTGCGCTGACGGCTATGCTTAGCGCGGCAAACACGATCTACGCGGCCTCGTCGGTCGCCAGGGACCGTCCGTTAAAGGGATTCGTCCAGCTCGTGCAGATCGTGGTCTGGATTTTCGGCGGCGTGATGATCATTGCGGCCGTGCTGGACCGTTCACCGCTGTTGTTACTCAGCGGTTTCGGCGCGATGACCGCTATCTTGCTGCTGGTGTTCAAGGACACGATCCTGTCG
>JAOTUU010000054.1 GCA_029863705.1 Gammaproteobacteria bacterium | reverse complement strand
TCTGAGCCCCGGCAGCCGCAGTTTAGGCAAAGCACGCCCCGGCAAACGCAAGTGGCGAGAGTACAGTCAATGCAGCCGCGCGTGACAAGAGCACCGATGCGACAGTCAAATGTTCGTCAATCGCCACCGCGCGAAGTGCAGTCAAGACGGTCGTCGCAACCACAGCGGTCGGAGTCGCAATCCAGGCCTAGCAAGCCGCAAAGCAGTTCCAAGGGAAACTCGCATAGCGGCAAGAAATCCTCTTCGAGCCGCTTGCGAAGGGATCGCGGTTAGCGCGCTAGTCAGAGTTATTGTCGTGGCCCCGTGAGTTGCGGGGTTTCGAATCTTGCTTGCCTGACGACAACTCCCAGGCAATGTATGCGATACATCCGGCTGTAAAAAGGGCCAGCAGGATTAGTATGAAGGGCAGAGCGCTTTGCATAATCGGGATCTTAGCATTGCAGCTGCTTCTAACCGTTAATCCTGGGCGCCTGGCGTTTGCTTTGGCAAACGCCCGGCTTTGCGCAGAGCTTCGCGCAGCACGAATTCGATCTGCGCATTGAGGCTACGCAGATCGTCATTCGCCCAGCGCTGCACCGCTGCGAGTGTCTTCTCATCCATCCGCAGCGCAAATGCCTTGCGTGCCGCCATTGGTTAATTCCTGTCAGCGCAGAGACTAGGTGTATAACGAGCCGGTATTGACGACCGGCTTGGTCGTTTCCTCGCCGCAGAGCACGACCAGCAGATTGCTGACCATCGCCGCTTTGCGTTCTTCGTCGAGCTCGACCACGCTTTTCTCCTTCAATTGATCCAGCGCCATCTCAACCATCCCCACGGCACCTGCCACGATCTGTGTCCTTGCAGCGATGATAGCGGATGCCTGCTGGCGCCTGAGCATCGCGTTCGCTATTTCGGGCGCATATGCCAGATGACTGATGCGAGCTTCAATAACTGTCACGCCAGCCTGCTCCAGTCGATCCTGTATTTCTTCTCTCAAAGCCTGCGCGATTTCTGCGGGATGGCTGCGGAGTGCAGTCCCTTCCCCCTCGTGCGGCTCATAGGGATAGGTCGTCGATAGATTGCGCAGCGCCGACTCGCTCTGAATCTGCACGAACTCCTCGTAATCATCGACCTCGAACAACGCTTCGGCAGTATCAAATACTTTCCAAACCACGACGGCCGCGATTTCGATCGGGCTGCCGCGTGAATCGTTGACTTTCAGCTTGCCGCTCTCGAAATTCCGGATCCGGGTAGATACGGCTGTCTTTGCGAAGAACGGATTGGCCCACTTCAAACCCTGATCATGCGCTGTACCAACATACTTGCCGAAAAGCTGCAGGACCTTCGCTTCATTCGGGTGCACCATGAAGAACCCAACCCAGCAGATCACAACGATGAGTGACGCCAAACCGACAACGATCATGGCAGATACGTTTCCGGCCATAATCGTCTTTAAGCCAACGTATGCAAGGCTGAATTGAGCCACTGCCAACACAACCAGCATTAGGTAGCCCGACGGCACTTGTCTTACTTGTTCGCGATTCACGGTGCTCTCCCTCTGTCTATCAATTTGATATCATTTTGATATCAATTTCAAGGAAAGTCAAGAAATGACTGGGACGAACACGCAAAATGCGTTACATATACAACTCTTTTCCGTTACTATGTAACGCATGGCAAAGACCAAAATCTCGACGCTGAACCTGCGCATCGACCCTTCCATCAAGGAAGCGGTGCGTGAAGCGGCATCGCGTGAGCACCGCAGCGTCGCAAATATGGTCGAAGTCCTGATCCGCCGTCATTGTGACCAGAGCGGCATCACAATTCCGGAACAAGCCGACCTTTTCCCAGGGAATAAGCATGGATGAACGAATGTTACGGGCAATGGTGGCCGCAGGTGCCATCAAAAATATCGACATTATCGCCAGCGGAGCACGCTTCCATGTCGAAGCAAGGACGCCAAACGGCTCGATTACCGCCGAAACCCTAAAGGGAAAGGTCAAGACCTGGGTCACGCTTGACGCCGCCGCCAGGTGGGTGCGGGCGCTGGGCGTGGGCGGCGCCAGGGTAAACCTGACCCACTGGCAACCAGGCCAGCGGGAACTCTCGGTCTAAAAACTCTCCGCCCTACTCGTCAAGGTCGGCCGACGGCCATTTTTCACCAAACGGAAACGGCTTGGTATCCGAATTGAACGTCAGGTAGCGAGCTATTTGGTAAATGTACGTTGCGAAGCTTTGTCCCGTCGCACGCAACTCCGGATTGACCTGCCCGGTAAATAGCACCCACAGGAACCCAAGCGCTACAACGAAACTGCCAACCAGTAGCGCGAGACTCGTCACGACACAAAAAATAAGCATGAACATCAGCCGCAACCAGGTGGCTCGGGATTTCAGGTTATCTTCCATCGGTTTGCCGTTGTCGTCGTCACCAACGTCAATCTGATCAATTGTCGGGTTGTCATTGCTCATTGCATTACTCCTGTCATTGAGCCAACGAAATTATTATCTGGACGCCGGCCCATGCCCCATTGTTACAATGTTCGACCGCGCGAGCCACCATTAATTCAATAATGCCCATGACCAACAGCGTCGTCGCCCTTGCCGCCAGCACATTCCTGCTATCGGCTTGCAATCAGTCCGCCAATGCGCCAACGAATGAGACACCCGACCTTGCAGAGGAGGCGCATCGTATAGCCGACTTGAGCATCATTGTGGACACCCATATTGATGTGCCAATGCATCTCCTGGAAGAAGGTGGCGATGTCTCCATAGCTATTGAAGGGCGAGATTTCGACTATCCGCGTGCGCGCGCTGGTGGGCTCAATTGCGCCTTCATGTCCATTTACACGGATCCCGAACTGGAGGCCGTGGGTCGCTCGCGCGAGGTTGCCGAGCAATTGATCGACCTGGTGGACGCTACCGCGAGGACATCACCGGACAAATTTGCGATTGCCACCTCGCCCGAAGACATTCGAAAACACTTCCAGGCAGGGCTTGTCTCGCTACCTATGGGTATGGAAAACGGATCCCCGATAGAAGACGATCTCGCCAATATCAAGCACTTTTATGATCGTGGCATTCGCTATATCACATTGACTCACAGTCGCTCCAACCACATCTCCGACTCTTCCTATGACGAGAATCACCAGTGGAACGGGCTCAGCGAATTCGGTGTGAAAGTCATCCGGGAGATGAATCGACTGGGCATCATGGTGGATATCAGCCACGTCTCAGATGAGGCGTTCTGGCAAGCAATGGATATCGCCGCCGCTCCTGCAATCGCATCGCATTCCTCGGCACGACATTTCACGCCGGGATTCGAGCGCAATATGACCGACGACATGATCAAGCGACTCGCAAGAAACGGCGGAGTCATCCAAATCAATTTTGGCTCCTCGTTTGTAACCTCTGAGGCTCGGCTATACGCCTCAGTATTGAGCGATCTAAGAGACGTCTACGAGGCAGAGTATCCGGATGCCGGTCGTGCCGAGACAAAGGCGGCGGTTGATCCGGGGTTTGAAAAAAAATACGGTCCGTTCCCGTTCGCTACCACAGCGGATGTTCTCGATCACATTGATCACGTCGTTGCGTTGACCAGCATCGACCATGTTGGAATCGGGTCCGACTTCGACGGTGTTGGCGACACGTTACCGATCGGTCTCAAAGATGTATCAAGTTACCCGAACCTCATTGAGGGTTTGCTGCAAAGAGGTTATTCGGAATCCGACATTCGCAAGATTCTCGGCGAGAATCTGTTGCGCGTATGGTCTGAAGTTGAAGCGTTTGCCGCTCAGGCCGCGATAACGTCCAGCAGCACATAACGCAGTAACACCTCGTAGCTGCTCTTTTCGAGCTTCATTCCGTCGGGAATCTCGAGCGTGTGAATGAATGCATCATCTGTTCCCCTGATTTCCTGGAACAGTGCCTCTCCTTCCCGGTATACCCGGTATTTCACGTCACGATGCTCATCGTACTTGAGCAATACGCTGCTCTCGGTCCAGTCCTGAACTATCGCTTGTGCCATGTTCTCCTCCGTCATTGCCGGTCATCAGATGAATCGACCGCAGGGGTTATAATGAGGAAGTTTGCAAAGCTCGTGCCAAGTGTGAACCATCCTTCGAGAAACAACTTTTCTGTCTATTTTTCAACGACTTACAATCCTTCGTCGAACACTCATGAAAATCTGTAGCGCGCAATCTGTGTCAGTTATTGACGCAATTTGCAGGGAATTTGCGACAGTTTGTTGACATAAAAAACTCTACAGCGGCCATACGAACAGGATTGTCGGCACTGAAATGGCAACGATCAGGATTTCCAGCGGCAATCCCATTCGCCAGTAATCCCCGAAGCGATAACCACCCGGCCCCATAATCAGCGTGTTGTTCTTGTGCCCGATCGGCGTCAAAAACGCGCACGACGCCGCTACCGCCACACCCATCAGGAATGGGTCGGGGCTGACGCTAAGCCGATTGGCAATTTCTACTGCGATAGGCGCGGCGATCACTGCAGTTGCTGTGTTGTTCATAACATCCGACAAGGTCATGGTAACGACCACTAAAAGCAACAGGACGATTGCCGGAGAAAACCCGACCGATATATCAACAATGCCGTCCGCGATCAATGCGGTGCCGCCGGTCGCCTGTAGTGCCGAACCAATTGGAATCATGGATCCGAGCAGCACGATTACCGGCCATTCAATCGAGGTGTAGACCTCGCGTATTGGTACGATATTGAAGAAAACGTATGCTGCGGCGACACAACCCAGCGCTACCGGCAAGTAGATAACGCCAAAACTCGCTGCAGCGATGGCTGCAACGAAAAGCGCGACGGCGAACCATACTTTGTCGCGTTGAATCACACGCTGACCACGATCAGCCAGCGGCAGTAATCCCAGCCGTCCGGTGACATCGGCAAGTCGCTCATCCGGCCCGAGCAATAACAGTACATCGCCTGGCCGCAATGTCAGGTAGCGGACTTTTTCCCGAAAGCGTTTGCCTTGCCGAGAAACGCCAACCAGCGCAACGCGATAGCGGTAGAGAAGCTTGAGGGATACCGCTGACCGTCCTGCAAGGCGTGACGATTCCTGTACCACAACTTCTGTAAGCAGCAGGTCATCGCCTTCAAGCAGCCCCTCCCCTTTACCGACATAATCGAGCTTTAGTGTGCCCAGCGCCTCCTCAAGGCTGTCCGGGCTTGCCTCGACAACCAGCAAGTCACCTGCCCGTATCTCGGCTATGCGTGCCAACCCGGGCAACCGTCGCCCACGACGGATCAAGCCGACGATTTCGATGTCTATTTTGCTCGCCACATCATCGAGGTCCCGAACGCGTTTGCCGATGATGTCAGACCCTTCCGGCACCCTGACTTCGGCGATGTAATCTTCCAGATCGAACAAGTCCTTACCCGCATCCGCGGACTGCCGATCCTTCGGCAACAATCGCCAACCAATCAGCGCAACATAAGCCACACCGACGACGGCGCAAGCCAGGCCGACGGGTGCGAAGTCGAACATTTTGTAGGGCTCTCCGAGCGCCTGACCCCGAAACTCAGCGATGACAATATTCGGTGGCGTGCCAATGAGCGTAATCATGCCGCCGAGAATCGATGCGAAAGACAACGGCATTAACGATAACGACGGGCTGCGCCCGCTTTTTTTCGCTGCCTGCAGGTCCAGTGGCATTAACAATGCCAGGGCTGCAACATTATTCATGAGCGCAGACAGTCCGGCAGCCAGCCCGGACATGACGCTGATGTGCGCCGCCAGGCGTCGGCTTGAATCGACGACGTAGCGCGCGAGCAACTCGATAACACCCGAATTGGACAAGCCGCGACTCACGACCAGGACGAGTGCGATGATAATAGTGGCCGGATGGCCAAAACCGGAGAACGCCAGCTCTGTGGGCACGAGCCCCATCAGGAGCGCAGCCAGCAGCGCGACAAAAGCGACAAGGTCGTATCGCCACCGACCCCAGATCAGAAATACAAAAACGAAAAACAGCAGTCCGAAGAGCAAGAGCTGATCTGTAGTCACTGCGTAAATCCTTGTGTCCTGTTGAAGGCCGACAATAGCAGAACCCGAGTCAGGCACGATAGGATGCCAATATGCACCTGATTATTATCGCCCTCATCGTAGCAATCGTCGTATTCGGCCCCGGTATCTGGGTCCGGCGTGTGCTTGAGCGCTACGCCCACCCGGCTGACAGATATAAGGGTAGCGGAGCACAACTGGCTCGGCATCTGCTGAACAAAAACGGACTTTCCGAGGTGACCGTTGAAAAGACAGCCGACGGCGATCACTACGACCCGGAGGCAAAGGCAGTCAGACTTACAGAGGACAAGTTCGACGGACACTCGCTAACCGCCATTACCGTGGCGGCGCATGAGGTTGGGCACGCTATTCAGGACCATGAGGGCTACGCGCCCCTCAGAATCCGCGGAAAACTTGTACGCGCAACCCGTGGTCTCGAGCGTGTAGGAGCCGGTGTGCTGCTGGTTTCGCCATTCATAGGCGCTCTAACTCGCGCACCGAGCCTCGGCATCCTGATGTTTGGGGCCGGCTTCCTGACCCTGGGCACGTCAACACTGGTCCATTTTGCGACTTTGCCGACCGAATTTGACGCCAGTTTTTCCCGCGCGCTGCCCATGCTCGACAAGTACGGCATCCTGAAAACCGTCGACCGGCCGCATGCGCGGCGCATCCTCCGGGCTGCGGCGCTCACCTATGTATCGGCGTCCCTGATGAGTCTGCTGAATATCGCACGCTGGTGGGCGCTTCTGCGCCGATAATTCGTCCAATATCGCTGGTTTACAGGGCTTTGCGCTGCTATTATCCGCGCCCGAAAGCCCGTCCAACCCGGTTTGCGATGCAAAACGCGTCTCCGGGTGTCCCATATGGATCGGCACTGACATGTGCATCCACTTGTATCGAAAACCGGAATGCTCCTGCGAGACCGTAAGAGCACGGGCAGCTGATACACGAAACAAGTGATTGCCAATATAGACGAGACAGAGTTACTGACATGAAAGACCTGAGTACGTACCGCAACATCGGCATTTTTGCCCACGTAGATGCGGGCAAGACGACAACGACCGAACGCATTCTCAAGCTCACCGGCAAAATCCACAAAACCGGTGAAGTACACGACGGTGAAGCGACCACTGACTTTATGGATCAGGAGCAGGAACGCGGCATCACGATTCAGTCCGCCGCGACAAGTTGCCACTGGGATAACCACCGCATGAACATCATCGATACGCCGGGGCACGTTGACTTCACTATCGAGGTGTACCGCTCCCTCAAAGTGCTTGACGGCGGCGTCGGCGTGTTTTGTGCCTCGGGCGGAGTAGAACCGCAGTCAGAGACAAACTGGCGCTATGCCAACGACTCCGAGGTCGCGCGCATTATTTTCGTCAATAAGCTCGATCGCATTGGCGCCGACTTCTATCGCGTGGTTAAGCAGATCGAGGAAATCCTGGCGGCGAACCCACTGGTTATGGTCCTGCCTATTGGTATCGAAGACGATTTCACCGGTGTTGTCGACCTCCTGACCGAGAAGGCCTGGGTCTGGAGCTCCTCCGAAGATCCCGCGGCTTATGAGATCATCGATGTGCCCGAGGATATGAAAGAACTCACCGCCGAATGGCGCGAGAAGCTCATCGAGACTGCGGTGGAGCAGGACGACGATCTGCTTGAGCAGTATCTGGACGGTAACGAGCCGTCAATTGACGATCTCAAGCGATGCATTCGTAAAGGGACAATCGCCCTCGATTTCTTTCCAACCTACTGTGGATCTGCGTTTAAAAACAAAGGGATACAAAATGTTCTTAATGCAGTTGTTGACTATCTGCCGAACCCCACGGAAGTCAAACCACAGCCCGAAATCGACCTGGAGGGCCACGAGACAGGCGGCTTCGCCATCGTTGATCCGGCAAAGCCTCTGCGTGCGCTCGCGTTCAAAATTATGGACGACCGCTATGGCGCGCTGACGTTCACGCGGATCTATTCGGGCACGCTCAAGAAAGGCGACAACGTGCTGAACACCTTCACGGGCAAGACCGAGCGCATCGGCCGCATCGTGGAAATGCACGCCGATTCACGAGAAGAACTCGATGTAGCCCAGGCTGGCGATATCGTCGCCCTGCTTGGCATGAAGAACACCCGAACCGGGCACACATTGGCTGATGCCGATAACCCGGCAACTCTTGAGCCGATGGTCTTTCCGGATCCGGTAATTTCGATCGCAATTTCGCCGAAGGACAAGGCGGGAACCGAGAAGATGGGTGTCGCGCTGAACAAGATGATCCAGGAAGATCCGTCGTTCCAGGTTGCAACCGACGAAGACTCCGGTGAGACCCTTATCAAGGGCATGGGTGAACTGCACCTCGACATCAAGGTCGACATTCTTCGGCGCACGCACGGCGTGGACGTTGAAATGGGCAAACCCCAGGTCGCCTACCGCGAGACGATTACGCAGCAGATCGAAGACACCTACACACATAAGAAACAGTCCGGTGGTTCCGGTCAATACGGCAAGATCGAGTACATGATCGAACCCGCGGAGCAAAATGCTGGTTATGAGTTTGAGTCGAAGGTTACGGGCGGTAATGTACCGCGTGAGTACTGGAGCGCTATTGAGAAAGCATTCGGTGTCAGTATGGCTGAGGGTACGCTGGCCGGTTATCCACTGCTCGATGTTAAATTCACGCTGCTTGATGGTGCATTCCACGCCGTCGACTCCTCGGCGCTGGCATTCGAAATTGCGACCAAGGCTGCGTACCGCCAGTCGGTACCCAAAGCTGGACCGCAGATACTTGAGCCAATAATGAAGGTTGATGTGTTTACGCCTGACGATAACGTTGGCGACGTCATCGGAGACCTGAATCGCCGTCGTGGCATGATAAAGTCGCAAGAGGCGGGTCCAACCGGGGTTCGCGTCAAAGCAGATGCGCCGCTCGCAGACATGTTTGGCTACATCGGCCACCTGCGGACGCTAACGTCAGGACGTGGCCAGTTCTCAATGGAATTTTCGCACTACGCGCCATGTCCGAAAAACGTCGCTGAGGAAGTCATTGCGGAAGCTCAGGAGCGTAAGGCCAAGAAGTAAGGGCGGTAGCAACCGCAACGAGCTCCGGTCGGCTAAGCTGGCTGGAGCTTTTTCTTGCCCGCTCGCAACGCATCAGTACTAAAGAGAATGACCGCGACCCAGATACAAGCGAAACAGATAATGTGCGCGACACTTAGTTGCTCGCCGTAGTACAGACCCACACAAAATTGCAAAGTCGGCGCCAGGAATTGCATAAAGCCAATCGTAGACAGCGGCAGACGACGCGCCGCAAGCGCGAAGAACAGAAGTGGCACTACCGTGATAGGGCCTGCGAGAACCAACAGTGTCGTGATGCCAAAACCTTCCGACCCGAATGCAGACTGGCCCGTGTAGATCATCCAACCCAGCCACGCCATCGCAATTGGCAGGAGCAAAATAGTCTCGACGAATAAGCCGGGCATCGCTCCAATTACAATGCGTTTGCGTATGACACCATATACGCTGAATGAAAACGCCAGCGTCAAAGCAATAGTGGGAAACTGACCACCACTGAACGTCAACACCAGAACACCGATCGCCGCAATAACGACAGCTGCAGTCTGCAATGCCCGGAGTCTCTCACCCAGAAACATGACGCCGATCAACACGTAGACCAACGGATTAATGTAATAGCCAAGGCTGCCCTGGAATATCTGGTTATTCTGAATCGCGTAGATGTACACGTACCAGTTTATGGCGATGAACATGGCTGCGACCGCGAGCCAGGAAAGCATAGTGCGGTGGGTTAGCGCCCTTCTAACCTCTGGCCACTGGCGCCGCGAGAAAATAATTAACGCGCCAAAAGGCACCGCCCAAACGATGCGATGCAAGAGCACTTCAAGAGGTGCAACCGCACTAACGAGGACAAAATAAATGGGCAATAGCCCCCAGATCAGGTAGCAGATCAGGGCCGAAATGACTCCGTCACGGGTGTCATCCCTGGCTTCAGTTGAGACCACGCTCAAGCAGATTCAGATGCGTTTGCAGTGTCCCGTGGAGGGAAAAACCAGTTCACTATCTTCCTGGTTCGAGCGAAACCGTCGATCTGCAACAAGTACAAGGCCGGGATCAGGAACAAGGTTATGGCGGTCGCAAACAAAATACCGAAACTCAGAGAGACTGCCATCGGGATCATGTATTGTGCCTGCACGCTGGTTTCCAGAATGATCGGCATCAATCCGGCTGCGGTGGTCAACGACGTCAGCATGATCGCGCGAAAACGTTGCATGCCGGAATTGACGACAGCCTCTTTGAGCGGCACACCATCTTGTCGGGCTTTGTTAACAAAATCGACCATGACCAGGCTGTCGTTAACAACAACGCCGGCAAGCGCTACCAAGCCGAAAAGTGAGAACATGCTTATGGCCATTCCCATAATCAAGTGGCCGATCACCGCACCGATGAGGCCAAAGGGAATAACGGCCATGATGACAAGCGGTTGGCCATAGGAATGCAGCGGAATCGCAATCAACGCGTAAATCAGGAAAAGGGCAGCAATCGATGCAACGCTGAGGTTGCGCATGAAATCCTGCTCTTCCTGGCTGGCGCCCTCAAGGCCGTAACTTACTCCCGGATGCCGCGCTAGCAATCCCGGAACGAAATCCTCGGAAATCTCCGTGACGATCTTGCCGGGCTCAGCAACGTCCGAATCAATGTCGGCAGAAACGGTAATCGTCCTTGAGCGATTGAGTCGTGTAATTGTCGAGAAACTGGTGCCGAAGGAAACGTCAGCTACGGACACGAACGGAACTTCATCACCGTTTGGCGTGCGTATGCGCATATTCTCGAGATCGGCGATAGAACGTCGTTCCTCGCGTGGGTAACGAACCATAACTTTCAACTCATCCTTACCGCGTTGAATGCGTTGAGCTTCCTCGCCGTAAAATGCTTGCCGAACCTGTCGACCAAGCGACGCCAATGTCAAACCCAGGGCTTCGGCCTCAGGCTTAATGGAGAGTTTGATTTCCTGACCGCCGCTACTCGATGAATTACGAATATCGAAAACACCATCGTATTCGGTAAGCTTGCTCTCAAGTTCAGTGGCAGCGAGCCCCAGAGACTCGTAGTTGTTGCCACTAAGACGAAAGCTCAACGCCGGCCCGCCACCAAAGCCGTCGCCGTCCTCAAACGTCAGTTCTTTCACTCCCGCTATCTCCCCAACGCGCTCGCGCCACATCTTGCTGACATCGGCGTAGTTCATGGCACGGTCGTCAACCATCGGCATTTCGGCAAACGCGATCGCACCAGTATCGCCTTGGGAGAACGATCCAAGGTGGGCGATCATCGGCTCTATGTCTGGATTTTCGCGAATGTATTCCTCGTTCAGATCGAGGAGCGCAGTTTCTATTTGTTTCACCGCCGCATTTCGAACTTCGGGTGACGTGCCATTTTCCATCTGTAGTTGCATGCGAATGAAATCGCCTGGCACTTCCGGAAACAACACAAAACGAACAATGCCACTGTTCATCAGGCCAAATGTAACCACGAGGAACGCGACGAATATCGATACCGTAACGCCGCGATTTTCGATGACCTTTTCAAGGGCTGGTTTGTACTTGTTGTGGATCAACCGATGCAAGCCATGCTGCGTATGGCGCTGAATTTTCTGAAACAGCCGCGGAATAGACTCAAAAAAGCCGATAGGACGTTGCGGATTGAACAGGTCGTCCTCGTCAACCGGTTCGATCTTCGCATGTACCAAATGCGCCGGCAAAATTAACTTGGACTCAACCAGCGAAAACATCAGGCACAACACAACAACCATGGACAAGGCTTCGAAAAAAGGGCCGACCACTCCGCCAATAAATAACATCGGCGCAAACGCGGCAATCGTTGTCAAAACGCCAAACGTTGCCGGAACAGCGACTCTCTTGGCACCTTTCACAACGTTGTCAATATTGTGCCCGTCCGCCCTGATTTTGGTGTAGACGCTTTCTCCGATAATTATGGCGTCATCAACGACGATGCCGAGCACAATAATAAAGCCGAACAGACTGATCATGTTGATGGTCACAGGCCACGGGCTGAACGGCATCAGGAATAGAGCTCCGAGGAATGTAATGGGGATTCCGATAATGACCCAGCCCGCTACCTTCATGCGCAGAAATAACGACAGCAACAAAAAGACCAGCAGCGCTCCCTGCCACATGTTCTTGGTCATTGTTTGTAGTCGTCCGCTTAGGTAGTGGGAGCGGTCAACCCACAAATCCATTTCCACGCCTGCCGGCAGCGTCTTCTTCCTCTCTTCAACGTATCGTTTCACTGCTGCCGCTGTTTTTAGTTCGTTTTGCTGGCCGGTTGCTGCCACGTTCAACGTCGCCGATGGATCGCCATCAAATCGGCCGAATCTGTCCGACTCGACAAACCCGTCCTCAATCTTCGCGATGTCACCGAGCGTCAGTCGCGTTCCATCTGCAAAAGTACGTAGCACAAGATCAGAAAACTCCTGGCCGGTATAAACCTGGCCCTCGGTACGCAACAGAATGTCGCCGCCCACTGCTTTGATAGTGCCTCCTGGCATGTCTACCGATGAAGCACGGATGGCCGCAGAAATTTCTGACATGGTCAGGCCGTACTGCTGCAATACGTGTTCGGAGACTTCAACGCTGATCTCAAACGCCCGGTCACCGTAAAAATCGACCTGGCTGATCTCGGGCATGGTCAATAGATCATTGCGCACTTGCTGGGCAATGAGCTTGCGAGAATGCTCGTCCAGATTACCGTGAATAGTAACGAAGATGACCGGCGTCCCGGGCTCCACCTTAAAAATTACAGGTTTTTCAGTCAGCCCGGGGAAAGTTGCGATCGCATCAACCCTGGTTTTTACTTCCGTCAGGACCTCATTAATATCGGCACTTTGCGATACTTCGATTGTTATCGAACCAAATCCGTCTCTGGCATCAGATCGAATTTCTACAATGCCCTGAATATCCTGGATAGCCTCCTCAACCTTGATGACGACACCTTCTTCAACTTCCTGTGGCGCTGCTCCAAGGTATGGAATCTGAACCTGGACCAAATTCAATTCGAAATCCGGCGTTGTCTGTTTGCGAATTGTGAACGCCGAGATCAGGCCGGCCACAATAATAAAAAACATCAATAAGTTTGCGGCCACGTTGTTACTGGCGAACCAGGCTATGAGACCTTTTTCGCCGGTTTCGGTACGGGTTCGCACTGCCTACTCCTCCGCGTCTTGCGATGCGACTCGTGCACCGCCAGGTGAATCGCTACGGTCGTCTTCGGTATCTGTTCTGACAGTCATGCCGTTCGTCGGCGCCTCAATAGCCGTCGTCGTAATTTGCTCACCTGCACTCACACCGGCAGTCAAATAAGCAAAATCTGTGTCCGCTCGCAGTATGTCGACAGTGCGTATTTCGATTTCATTGTCTTCGTTTACGACCAGTACCTGGTCCGCACCACGAAGTGCACCACGTGGTACCGGAATTACGTCGACCGCGTTTGATCCTTCAATACTGGCGGCGACAAATGTTCCGATGGGCAACGACGGGCCTGCGCTGTGCAGGCGATACGGATCTACAATTCGTGCCACCGCATAGGTCACGCGGCTCTTCTCATCCACGACGCCTTCCGTGCGCACGATCTGAGCATCCCACTCGGTAAGCTGACCTTTTTGCACGGCGGTGAGCGTGACCAGCGGTCCATCCGCACCACCCGACCGCGTGACCTCTCTTGGGTCAGGTATCTCCACAAAAGCCAAATCATGATCCGTTAATGGCAGACGAACCTCTGCGTAATCCGTTGCAAATGTAATGCCCAGCCTGGTGCCAGGATTCACGAACTGACCAATATCCGCCTCTTTGCTACGTACCATGCCCTCGTAAGGTAAGCGGATATAAGTACGCTCGAGATTCCTGCGGGCACCAACAACATCCGCTCGAGCGGCGGCAAGCGCGGACTTGGCTGAGGCATATTCCGACTCAGCTCTATAGCCCTGGCTGCGCAACTTGGTGGCACCATCGAACTCGATCTGTCGCTGCGCAAGCAACGCCTCAGCCCTGTCCACCGCAACCGTATAATTGGTTGGGTCGATGCGCATTAGTACTTCGTCCTTGCGGAAGACGCCGCCAGCGATAAACTTGGGAGAAATGCTGACAATCGAACCCGATACTTCAGCGCTCAAAATTGTCTCCGTCCGCGGTCGGACAGTTCCCTGACTTCGGATCGCAAAACTCTGCGTTGAGGTTTTCAGCTCAAAAACATCAACAAGCAGATCCAGATCATTCGACTCCTGTTTGGGTGCTTCCGGCTTCATTTTTGACAGTCCGAATGTCGCTACACCTGCGATTGCCAAAATGATGGGGATGAGCAGAAACTTGCGATGAACTGGCTTCATCAGGTTATTTCCAGGCTGCAAAGAGAAAGGATGCGTATTTTGGGATGATTTGAGTAAAAAAACACCCTTTTGTTCAGATTTTATCAGCTATCTGGCGGCACACGACTATAGACGGCGGATGCCTCTTTTTGTGACCTAACTCCTTGAAATAAGACCTTTTTGGCCCCAAACTGCTTCTTCAACAGGACTGTACACATGGTGTGACACAGTCATTGCGAATCGGACCGATATGTACGAAACCTACTTTGGCCTGAAAAAGCGACCGTTCCGAGCCTTGGCATCTGGTAACGATGTCTTCGTTGGCCCTCAAACGGCAACGACGATGGCCGGCCTCAAGAAAGCGCTTTCAACTCCGGACGCCATAGCTTCTGTCAGTGGACCCACCGGCGCTGGCAAGACGACGATCGTCAATAGAGCCGTTGATACTGTCGGCGAACAGCGCATGATCGTAACGCTGGGCCGCATTCATCTTGGCCACGATGAAGTTCTCGAAATGCTGCTCGAAGAAATGGGTGCTGATCCGATTCCTGTGAGCACTGTTCAAAGATTCACAAAATTCAGACGACTACTTCAGGAGCAAGCGAACAAGAACACACGCGTGGTCATCGTAGTTGAGGATGCACCACGAATCGGTGTCGAGGCCCTGGCCGAACTCGAAGCGCTAACAGCGACCGACGCCGGTGTCTCCGACGGCGCGAATATTGTACTCATGGGTGAGCAAATGGAGGATCTGCTTGGCGCCCCTGAAATGTCACGTTTGAAGCAGCGTTTGCGACATCGCATGTCCGTTCAGCCATTAAGCTCAAACGAGTTGCACGGATATCTCAATCACTGCTTCCGGCTGGCCGGCAACGACTTCGATGCAGTTTTTGAGCAGGGTTCAGCTGAACTTGTCCATGCCCTGAGCGATGGCATCGTCAGAATCGCTAACAACCTGGTGGAGTCCGCGCTCACATCGGCGATGGACGCCAAACAAGAGCGCGTGACGACCGAATTACTAAAGACTGTTGCTGCAACTGAGTACGGGCTTGATGTTAGAGAAGTACCAGTTGTGGTCAACATCGAGCCAGAGCCAGCACCTGAAGTCCAAGCGGAGTCAAAAGTTGAGCTATCGCCTGAGCCTGAGCCTGAGCCTGAGCCTGCACCCGAGCCAGAACCGGTAGCGGAAGCGGA
>JAOTUU010000304.1 GCA_029863705.1 Gammaproteobacteria bacterium | reverse complement strand
AACTCGGATCGAGTCAATACGTACGGGAACTATCGATACAATGATCAGGAGAGGACCGGGAGTTGGTCTCGTTCGCAAGACATTAGCGCTGGTGCAAGCTTTAAGGCTCAATCGGGATTCACTGTCAACGGCAACGGAAATTTCTCGAGCAACGAGAGCCCCGGCTTTTCACGCGACAGGACAGGCGCAGTGGTGTTAGCAAACTACAATCTCCCGTTGGCATTCGGGAGCTTTGGACTTTCGGGAACCGTCGGCCTGGATCGTACCGATCAGGAATCCACCAGCGATACTTCTGCCGTGTTCGATGAGTCTATCGTGCTGGTCGGTATTGTTCCTGTGGCGTTGAACGAGGACTTCATCGTCGCCGGCACGGTCATTGTCACCAATATCGCCCTGACGCAGACGTTCATCGAGGACATCGACTACCGGCTTGTCACAATAGGAAGTACGACGACGATCGAACGCATTGTGACCGGCAACATCGTTGATGGAGAGGAAGTCCTGGTTAGCTACGATTACCTGACTGGCGGTACCGTGGAGTACGACACACGACGTTACGGGATCTCAGCCAACCTGAACCTGTTTACACACGCCAACCTGTTCGTACGCTTCGACGATACAGAAAACGACATTATTAGCGGAATCGCAACGACGCCTCTCAACGACAGGACGCTGGTCGAAATTGGCGGACGGGTCGACTATCCATTGGCAGGAGGTTGGTTGCTGGGCGGCGATTACCGTTATACAGAGCAAGACGAAAATATCTCACCATTTGACCGCACAAGTTATGATGTCTACGTGCAAACGGCCAGCTACGGGAATACGAGTGTGCGATTTGGTGTGCATCGGGAAACTACTGACTACGAGAGATCGCGAGAGGATGTGGATCTGGCGCGCTACCTGCTCACGATCACCAGCCGTTTGCCCGGTGGAATCCATCTAACCTACCGCGGGGTGCATGGCGAAGACGATGGTGGCAGCATCTTTAGGGAGGATCTGCGTCATAGCCTTCAATTGGACTGGCGTTACCGAAGCGTCCTGTTCTCGTTGCGTGCTGATCAATCGGACATCGAGCAGGGGGCGACTCGTCGAGAGAATACCCGGGTAACAGGCGAATTTCGGAGGAGGTTCTAACGTTATGGGCACCGCCGCGAAAAGACTGGTTGCGTTGATGCTGTCGGGGATCCTGATCTCCTCCTGTGTGACGAGTGACGTTGTAGGACCATTTGAGGGCAAGGGCCGAGTCTGGCCCGCTGCGCCGGAGCTGGCGCGGATAGAATTCGTACGAGAGTTTTCCAATCTAAGCGACTTGGGAATCCGCCCGTCGCTGTGGAGTCAGGTCCTGACTTTCGCTGCGGGGCCAGACCGAGACAGTATGGTCCGACCGATGGCCGTCGCGGCGACTAACGATGGAGGCGTCATTTTTGTTGCCGACCCCGACGCCAATTGTATCCACCGGTATGACTTGGAACGCCGTCGGTACCGATGCCTCGTTACTGGGGAGGGCGAGCCGGATATTTCTGCTGTAGGGCTTGCCGTTACAGAGTATGGCGAGGTGTTTGCGACCGATTCACAGCAGGGCCGATTGTGGAGAGCTGGTCCAAAAGACAAGACTCTCAAACCATACCTGGTGTCGGAAGCGCTCGATCAGCCAACCGGTATTTTCTGGAGCAGCGAAGCACAGCGATTATTCGTCACCGATACAGGCAGGCAAGCGGTATTAGAGTTCGATCGCCTGGGAAACCTGCAAAGAGTGATAGGCGAGCGCGGCAATCGCCCAGGGCAGCTCAATTACCCCACCTATTTGTGGGGTGACTCAGGTCATGACCTGCTCGTGACTGACTCGCTTAACTTCCGTGTACAACGTTTCGATCGTGATGCGAAGTTCTTGCACACATTCGGCGAGAACGGAGACCAGCCTGGAGACTTTTCTCGCCCGAAAGGGATCGCCACGGACAGCCACGGCCATGTTTACGTGATCGATGCGTTGATGCACATGCTGCAGATATTCGATGGGAAAGGCGAATTGCTACTCGCCATTGGGGAACAAGGACAGGGTGAGGGGCAATTTTGGTTGCCAAATGGCATCTTCATTACGCGGGACAACAAAATATTCGTCGCTGACTCATACAACAAGCGAGTGCAGGTTTTCCGCTACGTTGGACCTGAGTCATGACGTTTTCAATTCGATTTCTTGTCGCGTTAGCGTTTCTGGCATTTGCCGTTCCCGCTTTGTCCGGCGTACGGGACAGCTTGCATAACCTGTCGGCGTCGGGTCCCGGCAGCGTAAGAGCAGCATCTGCCGACCGCATCTGCGAGTTTTGTCATATCTCGCATTCGGCCAGCCCGGTAGGTGGACTATGGAGTCGAGGAAAATCTTCTGCGGCGTATATTCCCTATTCGAGCAGCACGGCTGTTGCGCGGCCGGGCCAGCCGACTGGCACATCGGTTCTCTGTCTGAGTTGCCATGACGGCACGATTGCCCTTGGTGAGATTGTCAACCGTGGTGCGCCGCACTCGATGGCGGGCGGAAACAATCGCATGCCGCAGGGTAAAGGACTGCAGGGTACTGATCTACGCGACGATCATCCGATTTCGTTTCAATACTCCGCAAACCTTGCAACTCAGAATGGTGAGCTGGCGATGCCGGGGGCAATTGGTCCGAACTTGCGTCTCGACCAAAACGGCGAACTCCAATGCACGACCTGTCATGAAGCCCACAGCAGCCCTTATGAGAAGCTGCTTCGTATGCCGAACATACGGTCCCAATTGTGCACAGAGTGCCACCAAGAGACAGGTTGGCCGCAATCATCACATAGTCAGTCTTTTGCAACGTGGAACGGACAAAGACCGGATCCCTGGCAGAGCAGTCCATACACGACTGTCAGTGATAACGGGTGCCAGAATTGTCACGTCCCGCATAACGAGGCAGGCGGGCCGCGCTTGTTGATTCATGCGGCTGAGGAGGACAACTGTTCCGACTGTCATAATGGAAACGTGGCGTCGAAAGACGTCATGGCGAGCTTCAATCTCGTTTCTTCTCACAGGGTTGAAGATACGACATTGATACATGATCCGGTCGAACCGGTTGTTATAGATGTGCGGCACGTGGAATGTGCTGATTGCCACGATCCGCATGCGACTCGAGCGGCTCGAAGTGAGGGCGATACTCCGGCCAACGTGCGAGGTGTGAGCCTCAGCGGCACTGAAGTGAGAATGGCGACACAGGACTATGAGATCTGCCTCAGGTGCCACGGCGATAGTCCGAATCAACCGTCCGCACGGATCCCGAGGCAACATGATCAGTTAAACATGCGACTCAAAATTCAGCTTAACAATCCATCGTTTCATCCGGTTGCCGGTCCCGGCGTGAATTCGGACGTTCCGAGCCTGATAGCGCCCTTGAACGAACAATCGGTCATTGGATGCATCGGCTGCCACAACTCGAATGCGGCGGAGAGTGTGGGGGGTTCAGGGCCAGAAGGTCCCCACGGTTCTAGGTTCGAACCGATTTTGGCACGGAATTATTCGACTTTGGATAATACGCCCGAGAGTGCCTCGGCATATTCGCTGTGCTACGGCTGCCACAGCCGTGACAGCGTCCTGAATGATGAGAGTTTTGG
>JAOTUU010000303.1 GCA_029863705.1 Gammaproteobacteria bacterium | reverse complement strand
ACGGTCTCGGTATCGCCATCCAGCCAAACTATGTAGCGGACTCCGAGGTCCTCCACTATTTGAGCGACGCCAGGCCGAGACATCAATTTGCTGAGTCCTTTCGTTTCGGCTGGCGCTGTGCGTGGTTCGAACCATGGAAACAGCGAGTCGACGAATTGCTGCCTGGGAATAACTCGCAGGCCCGCGGAGCCACGTCCAAGTGCATCCTCGATACACGTAACGTATTTGGATTCCGTTTCATTCCCCTGGTGATAGCTTTTCGCCATGATGACAACGGCGTCGCCTTCGTTGAGCCCGGTTACATTCTCCCGGGCGTCTTCGACACGTGATGTAACGCAGCCGCCCAGGCAGATCAGCAGCAATCCCGAAACTGCAACGGGCCAGGTGGGCGGCAGGGGAGTAGTCTCATTCATCGTCGATTCCTCCAATAGCGAAGACGCCAAAGTCGAGTTCGGCTTCGTCTCGTGCCGGCTTGACATCGGGTTCGGCGGCCATCTTGGCCGGCTCGATTGAAGGCTCGGCGAGTGCCCCGCCGGCCAGCTTGCTCACTCCGGTCGCTTTTTCCATTTGCAAAATGATCAACGCGGCGGCATCGCGCATTGCCAGAACAGCCGCTCTTCGCAGTGAGTCCGAACCGCGGAGTCCCTGTTTTCGGCTCTTGCCGTATGCGCTGACCGTCCAGTTAGCCGCGTTGTTGCCCTCGCGGTCGAATATCCTCAGACGGTATCGAACCCATACAGCGAAAGCCTCCGTCTTGCTTTGATTCGGAACAGAGAATTCGAACCCATCGATACTGGGCTCAATCAGTGCATCAAATGCGAAATTGCGTGCGTCATCATCGGGACCGATGACCGTCAAGCCGTCGAACATGTAGCCGAAAAGTTGAGTGAAGAACGTCGCGTTGGCTCGACCAAGATTGATGGTCCAGGCCTCTCTACCAAGGACATTTTCCTCATGGATGAAATTTTCGAACTCCTTCGGGATGCGGAGCGCCACTTGGACTGGAATCTTGGCGACGCGCGGCGGCGGAATCGTCGGCTCCTCCATCGTCACATTAGCGCTGCAGCCTGCAAGCGACAGGACGAGCAGACAGACAGGGAGTGTGGCGCGTATCTTGGCGATCAAATGGATGAGGTCCGCACGTCTATTTTGGGGTGAACTGTATATCAGAGCCTTTCGGCCTGGCAGAGTTCCAACGAATTGCCCTGATTCTGGACTAGATTTACTTTAGATGCAGCGCATCCGCAGTGCAAATCAATATCGGGTTCACTTGGCCGTACGTTACCGGTATAAAGTTGACGACTCGTCATGCCCGCATGCCCCGCACTGAACGCCAATGCCACGACCAAAAATTCTTGTATTTCAACACGTTCCTTTTGAACCGCTTGGAACGCTGGATCCCTTGCTGAAGGAATCCGGATTTCGCATCCGCTATGTCAATTTCGGGCGAGAGCCGGAGGCCAGACCTGCACTCGAGAAATACGAGGCATTGATCGTCCTTGGCGGCCCAATGAGTTCCTCGCAGATCGATACCTACCCCAACCTCATCACCGAAGTAGAGATCATCCGCGAAGCCGTGGAAAGTGACATGTCAGTACTGGGGATCTGTCTCGGTGCGCAACTGCTCGCAAAGTCCCTCGGTGGATCCGTGTCGCGCAATGCGGTGCGGGAAATCGGCTGGCATGACGTCAATTTGACGGAGGCCGGCACGGACGATCCCGTGTTGGCAGCATTTGAGCCGCGCCAGGAAGTGTTTCAATGGCACGAGGACGGAATCTCCCTGCCGCCGGGGGTCGTGAACCTGGCCGGATCTGAAGCCAGCCCGGTGCAGGCATTCCGCTATGGCAGGCATGCGTACGGCTTCCAGTTTCACCTGGAGGCGAGCCGCCCGTTGATCGAACGATGGCTCACGGTTCCGGACCATCAGTCGACGCTCGATGAAGAACGGGAAAGAATCGATGCTGAGACCATACGCCGGCAAACGGCAGATTCAATTGGTCCGCTGAAGGCACTCAGTCGGCAGACGTTCTCGCGTTGGGTAGATCAGTTCGAGATTCGGCCGCGGCAGCAGCGCCTGCCGTCGAAGTAGTCAGAAATCCCGCCACTCGAGCGGCTGCTCCTGCATCAGTGCAACTTGTTCGCGCAGGGCGAGCACGTGGTCATCCCAGTACCGCCGGCTGTCGAACCACGGAAAGGCGATTTGAAACGCCGGATCCTGCCAGCGACGTGCCAGCCAGGCTGCGTAATGCATGATGCGCAAGCTGCGAAGGGCTTCGACAAGGTGCAGTTCCCGTGCATCGAACGACCGGAATGACTGGTATCCCTCGAGCAACGCCGTGAGCTGTGGCGTTTGCTCGTCCCGGTCACCCGACAGGAACATCCACAGGTCCTGGACGGCTGGTCCGTGGCGGGCGTCGTCGAGGTCGACGATATGCAGCTGGTCGCGCGTAACGAGGACATTGCCGGGATGAAAGTCGCCGTGCAGGCGGATTTCCTGAACGTGGCCAGACCGCTCGAAGCATGCCTCGACGCCATCCAGTACCAGTTCGGCGACGCTCTCATAAGCCTCGCGGTTGTCATCAGGGATAAAGTCGTTATCGACAAGGTACTCGAGCGAGGCGACGCCGTACGAGTGGATGTCTATGGTCGGGCGGTGCCGAAATCGAGAGGTTTCTCCTTCGAGATGTATGCGCGCAACCAGCCGGCCCAGTTGGGTCAGAAGATCGAAGTTATCAAGGTCCGGCGCGCGTCCACCGCGGCAGGTGTAGACGGCGAGCCGATGGTGCCCGGAATGGTGCAGGGTTTTTCCGGCGAGTACCAGCGGCGGGATTACAGGAATCTCCTGAATTGCCAGGTCGAGTGCGAACTCATGCTCTTCGAGGATCGCGTCGTCGCTCCAGCGTTGCGGCCGATAGAACTTGGCCACGATGGGTTTGTCATCCTCGATGCCCACCTGGTAGACACGGTTTTCGTAACTGTTAAGTGCGAGGAATCGACCGTCGCAGGCAAATCCCATCTCGCCCAGTGTCGCGAGAATGTCATCGGGGTGCAGGTCTGCAAACGCGAGCGCGGCTGCATCGCCACTCACGAGACCTTCCTGCGCGAGTCCCTTTTGCGGTCGGTTTCTTTGAGCAGCTTTTTCCTGAGGCGCAGGTTCTTTGGCGTGACCTCGAGCAGCTCGTCGTCGTCGAGAAATTCGAGTGATTGCTCGAGGGAGTAGCGAGTCGGCGGTGTCAGAACCAGGTTTTCATCAGTGCCGGCGGCACGTACGTTGGTCAGCTGCTTGGCTTTTGTCGGATTCACGACGAGATCATTCTGACGCTGATGAATGCCGATAATCATGCCTTCATAAACCGGCGCGCCGTGACCGAGAAATAGACGGCCGCGTTCCTGCAGGTTGAAAAGTGCGTAAGCAAGTGCCTTTCCCTGGACCATCGAGACGAGCACACCATTGTTGCGCTGCGCGATGGTCCCAGGAATTCTCGGCGCGTACTTGTCGAATACGTGATAGATGAGACCGGTACCGGACGTTGCCGTGAGGTATTCGGTTCGAAATCCGATCAATCCACGGGTTGGAATCCTGTAGTCCATGCGAATTCGGCCCTTGCCGTCCGGCAACATGTCCACGAGC
>JAOTUU010000053.1 GCA_029863705.1 Gammaproteobacteria bacterium | reverse complement strand
CCGCGTTGTCGGTGAAGAACACGAATGAGGCCGGGTCACCGGGGACCAGTTGAAAGGAGGTCCTTACCTGCTGGTTATCCCGGCGATTCAGGAATACCGATGCATTCACAAACAGCGAATCCTGGCGCAACGTAGCTTTTAGTCCGGCTTCAAGATTCCACAGCTCTTCGGCGCCAAAGTTGCGGCGATCGCTGGGTACGACACCAAGATTGAAGCCGCCCGCCTTGTAGCCCTTTGACAGGCTGACGAAGCTTGTCAGCGATTCGGAATAGTCGTGGCTTAGTGTAATCTCTCCGCCCCACATCGACTCTGACGGCGCAACGGAAAGGCCGGCGGTGTCGTCATAGTCCGTCGTCCGGCGTTCGGTCCGCAAGCCGAAGCTGGCCCGTGTTGCATCACCAAAATCGTGATCGAACTGTCCAAAAGCCGCGATGCTTGTTGCCCGATAATCGCTACCGAAGGTATCGTCGAGGCTGTCCGCAAAGTCGTAGAATGGGTCGTAGTACTCGCCCTGATTGAAGGTCACGAGCGCGTCCTGCAGTTGCATCGCGTAAACGCCGAGCAGCCAATCGTCGCTCGCCAGCCGAACTTCCTGGCTTATCGTTTCGCGTTCTCGGTCGCTGACTGAAATGTAATCATAGGTGACCGGCGCCCAGCTATCGTCGTTGCCCCAATCCGCGTCGTAGCTAAATTCGATGTCAGACGCCGCAACGCTCGAGATCGATGTCACTGTCACGCCTGGCCATCCAGAATACTCAAGCTTGGCCGACACCCCGATGCTCTCCTGCCCATCCTTACCGGGCTTGTCAGACAGCGTGACGAATCCGTTGTCGAGCGCAAACGCATCGTAGCCATTGTCCGAATTTGCGAACAACGCAGCCAGATCGATCTGCCAATCGTCGCCGACCGACCACCGCAAGCGCCCACGGACAGTCGTCTCATCACGCCCATTCGTGTCTGTACGTTTGAGGTAGGTGTTGTCACGAAATCCGTTGCTCTGATGGTGATGCACACTGAGCCGATACGTGACGCTATCGTCCGCACTGAGTCCGCCTCCTATTGCAAGACCAGCCGCAAGCGTATTGTCTGCGCCGGCCGTCAGCTCCGCCCGTCCTTCAAATTCTTCCGTTGGGGCTGCGCTTCGCATGTAAATGAGACCAGCCAATGCATTCGCGCCATAGCGGCTCCCCTGCGGCCCACGCAAGACTTCAATTTGCTGCATATCGAACAGCGTTGCGACGCTGCCGATGCCGCTAAAATCAATATCGTCAATCAGGAATCCGACGGACGGGTTCGGCGCTCCCTGGTACTGCTCGAGTTCACCAACGCCGCGAATCTGGAAGTAGCGGGCACGATTGCCATCGCCGGACCAATTCAGGTTGGGAACGCTATTAATAAGCTCTTCGAAGTGCTGCACCGCCAAAGCTTGAATCTGTTCGGCACTAAGGACAGTGACGCTGGCCGGGAGCTCACTGGCGGTGCGGCCACGAAAATCCGCCGTCACAACGATTTCATCGATAGCGTCTTGCGCAATAACGACAAATGGGAGCAGTGATAAGGCTAAGAGGACGACAGACTTTAGCCGTAGCGTGCGAACAAATTGCATATTTCCCTTCCTACGCCGGCATTACCCGGGTCAGGTTCTAAGGGTTCCCAAATGGATCTCAGGCCAAAGGCCACCCCTGTGACGGGAAAATTATATCAGGATTCAAGCCGTGCGATCAGGCTCGACGTATCCCAGCGGCTGCCGCCCATCGACTGCACTTGCGCGTAGAACTCGTCGACCAGCCTGGCTAATTCGAGTGTTGCACCGTTGCGCTGCGCCTCATCGAACGCGATCGCCAGATCCTTGCGCATCCAATCGACCGCAAATCCGAACTCGAATTCGTTGTTGACCATAGTTTGCCAGCGATTTTCCATTTGCCACGACTGCGCTGCGCCCTTGGAAATTGAGTCAATGACTTTTGCCGGGTCGATGCCGGCGCGTTTGGCGAAATGCAGCCCCTCGGCGAGGCCCTGCACGACGCCAGCTATACAAATCTGATTGACAGCCTTGGCGAGTTGACCGCTACCGACACCCCCAATCAGCGTCATTGCCTTGGCGTAGCAGTCCATAACAGCGACGGCGCGCTCGAAGGCTCCTTCGTCGCCGCCCACCATGATCGTCAATTGTCCGCTCTCAGCCCCCGCCTGCCCGCCAGACACTGGTGCATCCAGGAATTCAACGGAATATTCCGCTGCCAGCGTGTGCATCGCCCGCGCGACCGCCGCAGAGGCGGTGGTGTGATCGACCAGGACAGAACCGGCTTGCATCGCCTGGATTGCGCCCTGCTCGCCCGCGAGCACCTCCCGAACATCAGCGTCATTGCCAACGCAGGCGAAAACGAACTCGGCCGAACCCGCTGCCTCTGCTGGCGTGGCCGCCATTCGGCCACCGTATTCAGCGCACCATTGTTCTGCTTTTTGTGCGGTACGGTTATAGACCGTTACATCGTGTCCGTTTTTCGCGAGGTGGCCAGCCATGGGGTAACCCATGACACCAAGGCCAATGAAAGCAGCGCGCATAGGTGAGACTCCTGTGCAAAATCAGTCACGGCCCGGGCCGCTCCCACAATTTACACTCAAGCGGCGTTGGCTTGCGACTTGTTTTGTTTCTTTCGCGGGTCGAGACCTATGGAGCGCGCAATAATCTCTCGCATGATCTCGGAACTGCCGGCGTAGATCCGGGAGACTCTGGCATTGGCAAACATTCGGCTGATCGGATACTCATCCATATAACCGTTGCCACCGTGCAACTGCACGCATTGATCTGTTACACGACCTTCCAGTTCACTGGTCCATAGTTTCGCTTTGGCGGCATCGTCTGCCGATAGAGTGCCCTTGTCGTGCTCTTCTACGCAGCGATCAATGAACGCATAGCCAACATCGATCTCTGTGCGCATGTCTGCGAGAACGAATCGCGTATTCTGGAAGTCGGCGAGTGGCTTTCCAAAGGCCTTTCGTTCATTGACATAGTCCAGGGTCAAATTGAAAGCCGCTTCCGCGTTCGCGATATAGCCGCATGCGCCAAGCAGTCTTTCTTCGGCCAGAAAATGCATGAGCTGATAGAAACCACGATGGAGTTCTCCCAGGAGATTTTCCTTGGGCACCTTTACGTTGTTGAAGAACATCTCTGCCGTGTCCTGGCTCTTCAAACCCATCTTCTTGAGGTTCTCGCCACGTTCGAAACCCTCCATGCCACGCTCTACAACGAACAGGGACAGGCCGTGGCGGCTGCTTGGATCCGTTTTGGCCACTACAACGACGAGGTCGGCAAGGATGCCGTTAGAAATAAAGGTCTTGGAGCCGTTAAGCAGGAAATGATCGCCCTTGTCTTCCGCCCTGGTACGAATTGCGGCAACGTCACTGCCCGCGCCGGGCTCTGTTATCGCAACGGCAAGGACATGTTCGCCCGATACGCACTTGGGCAACCAACGATCTTTCTGTTCGTCTGTACCGAGTTCGCCGATGTAGGGCCCGACCAGGCGGCTGTGCAGGGTCATGAAGAATCCTGCATCGCCGTAATGTGCGTTTTCTTCGATCAGGATCTGCTCATAGCGAAAATCCCTGACGCCGGCTGCCCCGTATTTTTCATCTGCCCACATAAGCAGTAGTCCCATTTCGCCAGCCTTGAGGAACGCTTCGCGATCGACGATGCCCTGCTCGTGCCATTTGTCCGTATATGGGCGGATTTCGTTTTTCATGAAGCTCCGAACTGAATCGCGGAACATCTCATGCTCTTCTTCAAAAATATTTCGATCCATTATTTCTTGCCTTTGAATTCGGGTTTTCGTTTTTGCAGGAAGGCCGCTATGCCCTCATTGTTATCGGCGGTTCCGACAAGTGAACCCTGCAGCTGCGCCTCAAGGTCGTAAGAGCTGTCCCAATCGTTGTCCATTGCGAATCGCATGACCTTTTTCGTCGCCGCCAACGCCAGGGGAGCCCGTTGACTCAGGTCGCGCGCCCACTCAAGAGCTGCGCTTTGCAGCTCGTTTGCAGGCGCCGTCCGGTTGGCCAGGCCGAGTTGTACGCAACGTGCCGCGTCAATTCGTTCGGCTTCGACACTGAGTTGAAAAGCGCGCTTGTAACCAAGGTGCCGGACAAGCGTCCAGTTCAGGCCGCCGTCGGGAACAAGTGAAATTGTTGAAAAAGGTGATAGCAAGAAAGCATCTTCAGCCATGATGACGAGATCGCAATGCAACGCCAATGACATGCCAATACCGGCCGCCGAGCCGGGTATTGCAGCAATGACCGGCACCGACAGCTCGGCTATCGCGGCGAAAACGGGCCGATACTCCTCTCGGAGTTGCTCGCTCACAGGTCGACTACCCAGGCTTTCTTTCAGGTCTGCTCCGGCAGAAAAGCAGCGACCTTCGCCGGTTAGCACGACCACCCTGACGGCATTGTCGTTAGCCACGTCATGCAGCGCCTGCGCCAGATCCGCCCTGAGACCGGCGGTAAATGCATTCATGCTGTCGGGCCGATTCAGCGTAATTACCGCGACTGCATCCAGCACCTCGTAGTTCACCTGCTTTTCCATTGGTCTACCTCGGGTCGCGCTACATATTGCGGCGGTACTCACCGCCGACGTGGTAAAGCGCGTCTGATATCTGACCCAGAGAACTGGTCTTGACGGTTTCCATGAGCGCCGCAAAAACATTGCCACGATTGCGGGCCACTGATTGCAGCTCGGCAAGCGCTGCTGGCCTTTCATCGGCGTGTGTTTTCTGGAACGCCCTGAGGTTCCTGATTTGATCCTGTTTCTGCGCATCCGTTGAACGGATGAGTTCCTGGTTGTGTACTTCGTCTTCCTCACCTTCGTTCGGCAGGAATGTATTGACGCCTATCAAAGGCAGAGAACCGTCATGCTTCTTGCTCTCGTAGTAAAGGCTCTCGTCCTGAATCTTGCCGCGCTGGTACATCGTATCCATTGCGCCGAGAACGCCGCCACGATCGGAGATGCGCTCGAATTCCTCGTAGACAGCTTCTTCAACAAGATCTGTCAGTTCGTTGATGATGAAAGACCCCTGCCAGGGGTTCTCGCAGAAATTCAGGCCCAACTCGCGCGAGATGATCATCTGTATTGCCACGGCACGCCGCACGGACTGCTCGGTCGGTGTCGTAATTGCCTCATCAAATGCGTTTGTATGCAGACTGTTGCAGCTGTCGAACAACGCATACAGCGCCTGCAGCGTTGTTCGAATGTCGTTAAAGCTGATTTCCTGCGCGTGCAGACTTCGGCCAGATGTTTGCACGTGATACTTGAGCATTTGCGAGCGGGAACTTGCACCGTAACGCTCTCGCATTGCCCTTGCCCATATGCGTCGCGCCACGCGCCCGATGACGGTGTACTCAGGATCCATGCCATTAGAGAAGAAGAAGCTCAGATTCGGCGCGAAGTCGTCGATGTTCATGCCGCGAGCCAGGTAGTACTCGACGATCGTGAACCCGTTCGACAACGTAAACGCAAGCTGGCTTATCGGGTTAGCCCCGGCTTCTGCGATATGGTAACCACTGATCGAAATGCTGTAGTAATTGCGGACGTTGTTGTCGATAAAAAACTGCTGCACATCGCCCATCATTTTCATCGCGAATTCGGTCGAGAAAATACACGTATTTTGCGCCTGGTCTTCCTTGAGAATGTCTGCCTGGACGGTGCCTCGAACGGACGCCATTGTTTCCTTGCGGATTCTTGCATAGGTTTCTGCGTCGACCAGTTTGTCGCCCGAAATACCCAGTAACGCAAGACCGAGCCCGTTATTTCCTTCAGGCAGGTCGCCCTCGTAATGTGGCCGTTCCCGTCCCTCGAAGTACTGGTCGATTTTCTTCTGCGCAGCGTCCCACTGGCCCGTCTCGCGCAAGTGTTTTTCGACCTGTTGGTCGATGGCGCTATTCATGAAGAACGCGAGAATCATCGGCGCCGGGCCGTTGATCGTCATCGACACCGAAGTTGTGGGTGCGCACAGGTCGAAGCCGGAGTACAGCTTCTTCATATCATCGACACTGGCGATTGAGACGCCGCTGTTGCCAACTTTTCCGTAAATGTCGGGACGCTCGTGCGGGTCTTCCCCGTAAAGGGTGACGGAATCGAACGCGGTAGAGAGCCTGGCTGCAGCCTGACCCTTCGACAGGTAATGAAAACGACGGTTGGTTCTTTCCGGTGTTCCCTCGCCCGCGAACATGCGTGTAGGATCTTCGCCAAGGCGACGGTAGGGATAGACACCGCCCGTATAAGGATAGGCACCGGGCAAGTTTTCCCGGGACAGGAAATTCAGCAATTCACCCCAGTCTTTGTAATTGGGTGCCGCGATCTTGGGGATCTTCTGATGACTGAGGCTTTCCCTGTAATTCTCGCCGGTAATTTCCTTGCCACGTACGGTGTAGCTGTAATGTTCGCTCTGCACATGGGCTTTGCGATCCGGCCAATCCCGCAACAGCCGCAGCGACTCTTGCGACAGATCTGACAAAGTTTCCTGGTAGCGCTGCCGCAGCACCAGCAAACTTCTGTCGCCGCCTTCGTTGAGTGCCGTAGCGGCATAAGGAGTAAACAAACCGGGCAGTTGCGGGTCTTCGATCAGCTGCAGAGCTTCGTAAAGGTGCTGCAGGCGGCTCGCCAGCTCGGACTGTGAGTCAATACGGCTGTTGATCGCCCGACCCTGTTCAGCTATCTCCGCAAGGTAGCGAATGCGCGAACCGGGAATGGCCGCTGCTGAGCGGGATTCCCGATTTGACGTGTCGATATCCGGCGTCCACTTGTCGGCATCGAGGCCTAACTTGTCGGCGACTTGCCGGCACAGCTGGGCAAACATCCAGCTGACACCCGGATCATTGAACTGGCTCGCGATTGTCGGGTAGACCGGAATATTTTCGTCGGCCGTGTCGAACGCCGTGTGATTGCGCTTCCACTGTTTTCGAATATCACGCAGCGCGTCTTCGGCGCCGCGTTTGTCGTATTTATTCAGAATAATAAGGTCAGCGAAGTCCAGCATATCTATTTTTTCCAGCTGGCTCGCCGCGCCGTATTCGCTGGTCATTACGTAGGTAGAGAAATCAACAAGGTCAACAATTTCACTATCACTTTGTCCGATACCGGCTGTCTCGACGATGATCAGGTCGAAGCCGAGTGACTTGAGATAGGCAATGTGATCGCCAAGCATTTCACTCGTAGCGAGATGCTGCCGGCGCGTTGCCATCGAGCGCATGAATATTCGATCGGAGCGCAGCGAATTCATGCGGATGCGGTCGCCGAGCAATGCGCCCCCCGTTCTGCGGCGCGTTGGGTCCACAGCAAGAACTGCGATGTTCATGTCCGGAAAACAGGCCAGGAATCGATTGAGTAACTCGTCGGTCACACTGCTCTTGCCAGCTCCGCCGGTACCCGTAATTCCGACGACGGGCACCTGCCCGGCTTTCACCTGCCACTCTTTGCGCAGACCTGCGAGTTGTGTCTCATCAAACGCGCCAACTTCAAGAGCCGAGATCATGGCCGCCACGTCTATTGCCGCAGGCTTGTCACTTGTCGACGGTGCCGGAATCGGACGCCGGTTCGCGACAGTCCTTGCCACAAGATCCTTGATCATCTCGTTGAGGCCGAGTTCCATGCCGTCGTGAGGGTGATATATCCGCTCGACGCCATAATTCATCAACGCCTTTATTTCTTCCGGCGTAATCGTGCCCCCGCCGCCGCCGAACACCTTGATATGCGATGCGCCGAGCTCACGCAGGCGATCGATCATGTAACGGAAGAACTCGTTATGCCCGCCCTGATAAGAGCTGACAGCTATGCCGTCGGCATCTTCGTGAATTGCCGCACGAACGATGTCATCGACACTCCGATTGTGACCGAGGTGCACAACCTCTGTGCCCTGCGCCTGAATAAGGCGCCGCATGATATTGATCGCAGCATCGTGACCGTCGAATAAGGAAGCGGCCGTGACGAACCGCAATGGCGCCTTGTCTGTCCGTCTGACAACACCGGGCAAATCACTGGCTGCAACGCTCATGTCGTAAGCATCCTCCGAATAAATCACAACAGAAACCTCCACCACTGAGATGGAAATTCCTTATAAATCAATTGCTTTTATTATTGAAAATATTTTAATCTAGATTAAAATAATGTAAATCCTGCCAAATCTCAAGTGTACATACAGGAAAGCCAGGGAAACGATATGGCCCGAAAACTCAAGGAATCTCGCTTTGATCAACAACGCGACCGCATTTTGCGGGCAGCGGCGCATTGCTTCAATCAAAAGGGCTATAGCGGAACATCGCTAAAAGACGTTGCCAATCTCCTGGGTTTAACGGACCCGGCTCTGTACTACTATGTCCGCAACAAAGAGGAATTGGTTTACCAATGCTACGTACGAGCGGCGGCGCTCGGTCGCGAAGCAATGGAGCAAGCAGTCATTGATGGTGGTAACGGGCTCGAGCAGGCGCGACTTTACCTGCGCTATCACATTGAGATTATGGTCGGCGAAAAAGGCCCGATGGCGATCATGAGTGAGATTCCATCGCTCAAGCCAGAGCATCGCGAAGAAGTGCTCAAACTGTCGCGAAAACACAGCGCTGGCTTCGAAGCCATCATTAAGAAAGGCATCAGCGACGGCAGCATAGAGCCCTGCGATGTTCGCATGACAGGCAACGCCATCATGGGATCAATCAACTGGATTCCGAAATGGTTTCATGGCAACAAAGCGCTTGCTCGTCGGCTCGCCGACGAATTTCCAAAGATCCTGAGCCGCGGTTTAGTGCGCGATCGAACAGATTCTAAAACTAACGGCTAGCCCTGTAAGCTTCGACTTCCCTTTCCGCCTCATGGATCAGCTTCTCCAGTACGCCTTGCTCGGCATCGTCCAGAGTCGTTTCCAGTTCAATTTGCCGCTGCAAAAACTCGAGCCGCGACTCAATTCGAGCAACCGCCGCATCAAACACATCCAGCTGCTGTCCGTAGTTTCCGCGTTCGATATCTTGTTGGAACATCTCTGTGCCAGTGCGCCGATGCAAGACCTCGATATCATCCCGAATAAGTTTGTGAACAAGCACCAGGTCGCCCATTTTTCGCCTGAGATCGATATATAACAGGTCGGAGCGCGCCCGTTGCGCATCGTTGAAAAGCGATAACAAGCCGTCACGAATCCGCATGTATTGATCATTCTCGCGTTGCGCCGCAAGGCGATACCAGGCCGATGCGATGATTGCATCCTGCGGCACCCCATTGCCGGCCAGGTTCATGTAGCCAACCATGTATTGGGCGTATTTATCGCCGACGGGCGCAAGGTCGTCCCGGTATATCGACATGGCTTTGCCAAAATTGCCCTTGGCAAAGTAGGCATCCGCTTTTTCTTGTGCCTTAAGTATCGTGCGGGTCGGCGCTTCCCCAAGGTAACCTTCTTGGGCAATTGCGGTCATCGCAATCATCAACAGTATCGGTACTGCAGCAAATCGTAAACTCAGTGCTTTCATTTCGATTGTCTTTAACCTGGTTTGCGGGCCGAATCTGGTGCACGAACGACCCGGTAATTCAATGCGGAAATTAGATCATAGATCGGTCACTAAAGTTCCACAATTGGCACCGTGGCAACTGCCTAGACCGACGTTTTGTTCGGGGTGTCCGAGAATTCGGGCGGCCGCCCTTCCATATTAGCCTTGGCAGCCTCTACCTGATTTTCCCGGCCCAACAGCGACATTTGCAGCCGGGCCTCCAATCGCAGCGCATCGGCTTCCGACAATGCCCAGCTTTCGTTCAGTAGCTGCTTGACGGCCCGTATGGCATCAGGCGACTTGTTGGCGATCGAGCGCGCCATCTCGTCGGCTGCGTGCAGCGGATCATCGTGAATTTCGGTGACCAGGCCAAGCCGCAGGGCTTCATCGGCTGCAATGACTTTCCCTGACCATGCCAGTGACTTGGCGATATCGATCGGTACAATGCCGCGCAGCGTCGTGCTGATTGCCATGTCGGGAATCAGCCCCCACTTGATCTCCATGATAGACAGTCGTGCATCAGGTGCCGCAAAGCGCAAGTCAGCCCCAAGCGCTATCTGCAGACCGCCGCCGTAGGCCGCGCCTTGAATTGCGCATATGACCGGAACGGGTATTTCGCGCCAAACATAAGCGGCTCGCTGAAACAAATTGGCCGGAGAATCATCGCAGGGCGCCATCGCCTCTGCGGTGGCGACGGGTTCCTGTTGCTGGAAAACACTGATGTCGATGCCAGCACAAAAATGCTCGCCGGCGCCATGCAAAACCACTGCACGTACAGACTGGTCCTTGGCGATTTCCTGACCGACGTCTGCCAACTCAGCAAACATCTGGTAGTCGATGGCATTGTGCTTGTCTGGCCTGTTCAGGGAAGCCCGGGCTACATGGTCGACGACCGCAAAAGTGACACGACTTGTCATTGTCTGTTCCTCATTCGATTACACAGTCAGAGTGCATTTGCCGTTTCGCATAACGATGACGTCACGTTCTTTCGCCGTACAACGGAACGAGACGATATTCCCGTCCTGCCACATGTCAGTCTGAATCGTATCTCCAGGCAAAACAGGCGCTGTGAACCGAGCGTCGAATCCGGCAATAAGCGTGTAATCGTAATCGCATATTGTTTTCAGGATCGCGTGGCAGGCAATACCGTAGGTGCAAAGCCCGTGCAAAATCGGTACCGGAAACCCTGCGGCGGCGGCTGTGCCAGGATCGCAGTGCAACGGGTTTCGATCGCCATTAAGCCTGAACAGTAGCGCTTGATCCGCGCGCGTGGGGCTGTCGCAACTGAGGTCGGGTTCCCGACGTGGCGCCCGGTGTGGTGCCGGCCCCTTGCCGGACTGACCGCCAAATCCACCGTCACCACGAGCAATAACTGTGCTGCCAACGGTAAACAGCGCCGTATCGTCCTTGGCAAGGCGACCGTCGGCCTCAAACAGGATCATCGCCCCGCGCCTGGGACCACGATCAAAAACCTCCACGATACGTTTGTTAACCAGTATCTCTGCCGCAGCAGGAAGTGGGCGATGCAGCTGCAATCGTTGTTCCGCGTGCAGTACTTGCGCGTAGTCCCACCCCAAATCGGATGGAATCAGATCTGGCACCAACACCGTCGCCATCGTAGGAATCGTCTGCAGAGGCATGCCTTGCTCATGCACGTACGGCAGTTCCTTGCGGGCAACAGGATCCCGGCCGAAGCCGACGCTCTGCGCATACAGCATTGTCTCTGTATCGCTGTAAGAGTGGTTCAGGTCGACGATCGATGTCGCCATCAGTTCTTCGTAATTGAGTGTCATGAGTCTCTTAGTGTTGGATGTCAGCCACTGCGCTGGGCGTACTGCCAACCAAAATCGGCTAGTGGCAACACCGAATCCGCTGCCTGCCCGGCATGGGCGCTCGCGGCCGTACCGTCGCGCACCCGCCCCGCTATGCCTTGCAGTATGGCCGCAAGCCGGAAGAAATTAAATGCTGAGTAGAAATGACGATCAGCGATGCCATTGTCCCGACCCGTGCGTTTACAGTATGTCGCAGTGTAAGCGTCCTCGCCCGGTATGCCTAAAGACTCAAGGTCCTTACCAAGTAAGCCCACGGAGCCGATGCCAAGCTCGGGCATTTGCCAGGACATCAGGTGATACGTGAAATCGGCCAACGGGTGTCCAATGGTCGACAACTCCCAATCGAGTACAGCGATCACTTTCGGCTCGGTCGGATGGATAATCATATTGTCGAGGCGAAAATCACCATGGACGATACTGACCGAGTCATCAGTCGGAATGTTGTCGGGCAGCCACTCGATCAGCGCGTCCATCGCTTTGATCTGTCTTGTTTCAGAGGCGCGATACTGACCGCTCCATCGCGAAATCTGGCGAGCAAAGTAGTTGCCGGGCTTGCCAAAGCCATCGAGGCCAAGCGCGCCGATATCGTAGTTATGCAGTTTCGCAATGGTCTCGTTGACGTTGTCGTATAACGCTTCTCGACCGGCCGGGTTTGCATTGGGCAGGTCGAGATCCCAGAAAATGCGCCCGTCGACGTACTCCATAATGAAGAACATAGTGCCGATGACCTCATCGTCTTCACACAGTGCATACGGCCTGGGAACCGGAAAGTCCGCTCCGTATAGCGCACTGATAATGCGGAACTCGCGATCCACCGCATGGGCCGACTTGAGCAGGGTTCCGGGTGGCTTGCGGCGCAGGACATACTTGCCGGATTCCGCATCCACCAGGTAGGTTGGATTTGACTGGCCGCCTTTGAATTGACTGATTTGGATGGGCCCGTGGAACCCCTCAACGTGCGACGCCATGTAATCTTCGAGGAGGCCTTCGTCGAATCGATGCGCCTTTCGAATCTCTCGTGTGCCTGAGTTTTGCTCTTGCCGGGATTTCACGCGGCCATGATACCGCATCGACGTATGCCGGCGCCGCGCTACATTCTGAATATCCCAAAGGGTAATTCATCATCGCGAGGTCGGTTCATCGCAACAGACAGCCCAAGTGAAAGTACCGCGCGGGTATCAACCGGATCAATGACACCGTCATCCCATAACCTCGCGCTCGCATAATACGGATTGCCCTGAGCTTCGTACTGCTCGCGAATTGTCGCCTCGTAGGCTGTTTGTTCTTCCTCGGACCATTCATCGCCACGCGCGTCAACGTTATCGCGTTTGACCGTCGACAAAACCTTCGCTGCCTGCTCGCCACCCATTACCGAGATTCTTGCATTCGGCCACATCCAGAGCATGCGTGGGCTATAGGCACGACCGCACATCGCGTAGTTTCCGGCACCGAAAGACCCACCGATGACGACCGTGAACTTCGGCACTGTGGCCGTAGCCACAGCATTCACCATTTTCGCGCCATCTTTGGCGATTCCGGCATGCTCGACACGTTTTCCGACCATAAAACCCGTAATATTTTGCAGGAATATCAAGGGTATACCGCGCCGATTGCACAATTGTACAAAATGAGCACCCTTCTGCCCCGACTCCATAAAGAGGATGCCATTGTTGGCGACGATTCCGACCGGGCAACCATCGATATGTGCAAAGCCACACACGAGTGTCGCTCCGTACAGCTTTTTAAATTCCTGGAATTCTGACCCGTCCACTATGCGGGCGATAATTTCCCGGATGTCATACGGAAAACGGTATTCGCGTGACACGATGCCGTAAATATCGTCCACCGGATACTCCGGTTCAGACGGTTCGCGCATCTTGATATCCGTGCGCTTCGAAAAATTTAGGCTGGCAACGATATCCCGGGTAATCATCAACGCGTGTGTATCGTCATCGGCGAGGTGATCGGTTACTCCTGAAATGCGGGAATGCACAATGCCACCGCCCAAAGCCTCGGCGTCGACGATTTCGCCCGTCGCCGCCTTAACCAATGGCGGCCCACCCAGAAATATCGTTCCCTGGTTGCGGACGATAACGGCTTCGTCGCACATCGCTGGCACATAGGCACCACCAGCTGTGCACGACCCCATCACAGCCGCTATCTGCGGAATGCCTTTTGCTGACATGCGTGCCTGGTTAAAAAATATTCGTCCGAAATGATCGCGATCCGGAAAGACCTCATCCTGATGAGGCAGGAACGCGCCCCCCGAGTCGACCAGGTAGATGCAAGGCAGGTGGTTTTGCTCGGCGATTTCCTGTGCCCGCAGATGTTTCTTCACCGTTAGCGGATAGTATGTTCCGCCTTTGACGGTCGCATCGTTCGCGACAATCATGCACTCGATGTCATTGATTCGACCAACGCCGGTGACAATGCCGGCGGCGGGAACATCGTCCTGGTAAACACCCAGAGCCGCCATCTGTCCAATTTCGAGAAAAGGCGAATTGTCATCAGTCAGCGTGTCGATACGATCACGCGGCAACAATTTACCGCGAACCAGGTGACGTTCACGCGAACGCGCGGATCCGCCGGTCTGAATCTGTTCGCTGATTTTGTGAAAATCATCGGCCAGCGCCCGGTTGACCTCCGCGTTTTGCTGGAAGTCGTCAGACTCGCGGTCAACTTTGGATTTAATGACTGGCATTGAATAGCTCGCGCCCGATCAGCATACGCCGAATTTCACTCGTACCGGCCCCGATTTCGTAGAGCTTCGCGTCGCGCAGCAATCGTCCTGCCGGATATTCATTAATGTAACCATTGCCACCGAGTGCCTGAATCGTCTCCAACGCCATCCACGTTGCTTTTTCTGCAGCAATGAGGATACAACCTGCTGCGTCGAATCGGGTAGCCTGACCGCGATCACAAGCCTGGGCAACTGCATAAACATAGGCACGACAGCTGTTCATCGTTGTGTACATGTCAGCGATCTTGCCCTGCATGAGTTGAAATTCGCCAATCGCCTGTCCAAATTGCTTGCGGTCATGCAAGTATGGCAGCACCGTGTTCATGCAGGACTGCATGATGCCAAGCGGCCCCCCGGCGAGTACTACGCGCTCGTAGTCAAGCCCGCTCATCAGTATCGCAGCGCCCTTGCCTTCTTCTGCCAACAAGTTTTCAGCAGGCACGCGGCAATCTTCGAGGAGCACTTCACTCGTATCAGATCCGCGCATACCCAACTTGTCGAGCTTTTGCGGCGTTGAAAATCCCTTAATGCCGCTTTCAACAATGAACGCACTCAGGCGCCTGTTGCCGGCATCGGCGTCGGTGACCGCGTAGATAATCATGACATCCGCTTTGGGCGCGTTCGTGATCCACATCTTTGATCCGTTGAGTACGTAATCATCACCGTCCTTTACGGCCGTCGTACGCATACCCATGACATCGGATCCGGCGCCCGCCTCGCTCATCGCCAGCGCTCCAAGATGTTCTCCTGAAACCAGTTTTGGCAGGTATCGGGCCTTCTGCTCGTCATTACCCCAACGCGACAGTTGATTCACACAAAGGTTGGAGTGCGCGCCATACGACAAACCGACCGATGCGGACGCACCGCTGATTTCCTCCATAGCGACGACGTGGGCGAGGTAGCCGAGATTCGATCCGCCATATTCCTCGCCGACCGTAATGCCGAGCAAACCCAGCTCGCCCACTTCGGGCCACAAGTCCAGCGGGAACTCATTGCTCGCATCAATGTCGGCGGCACGGGGTGCGATCTTGTCCGCGGCAAATGAACGTACGGTCTCGCGCAGAAGGTCAATATCCTCACCGAGCCCAAAGTCGAATTCCAACATAATAAAAACCAACATAGAATCAAGCGATTATTGTCGTCAATTACGCGACTTAGATGAATACCATAGGGCAGGTATCACGTTTTGTCAGGGCTGAGCAACGCTATGATCGTGATAAATCGTCGATAAAGCGGGAGAACAGCTCATATTGCGACGTTATTCCGAGCTTCGCAAACAAGTTTCGCTTGTGCACCATCACCGTACCTGGCGCAATCTGCAACCTGCGAGCGATCGATTTCGCAGAGTGGCCACGCAGCAGTAGCTGGGTGATTTCACGCTCTCTTTCGGTCAACAATGGGTTGCCGAAGTTGTCAAAACATCGGGTGAGGCGCTGATGCAGATCGTCACGACGCCCTCCTGATTTCATACCGCCCGCCAGGCGCCCCCAGATATTGCGCATCGCCGCAAGGACGACTGGTTCGATGAGGTGCAGGCGGTCAAGTTCGGATTTCGTGAACATCTTCTGACGTCGACCAATGACCAGCGCCAGAGTGCTGCGCTCGGAGACATCGACCAGGAAATCGATTTCGTCAAGCAAG
>JAOTUU010000302.1 GCA_029863705.1 Gammaproteobacteria bacterium | reverse complement strand
TATTTGACTGCAAAGTCAGGTATTCTTGAATCTTCGTCTGATAAATATAACAACAGCTGAGATCAATATACCTCCAATCACCCCTATCGCGATCATCACCAATCGCTTCGGCCGCACTTTTCTTTCCGGTGGAACAGCTGGGTCAATAACTGTAAATGCATATTCCACACGTGTACTGGCAACCATCTTTTTTTTGGTCTGAGTTTCAATGAGACGATAAATAGATTGCTGGACTTCCATGGAACTTGTTGTAATAAGTTGTTTTTCTAAATATTCAATGCTTTTATCAGCGTCTTCTATAGCTTCTGTTCTTAATCGCGTATTAACAAGGTTAACCAATCTGTTTGCCCACTTGGCAGCTAGGAGAGGGTCATTCCAATCGATAGTAAGCGTGATAAGGCCTGTTCTCACATCAACATTGACTGATCGAATATTCTTGTCAAATATTTCATAGGCATCCCAGTCCGTGGGAATTCTATTGCTATCTTTCCATTTTTTTCCTTCATCATCCCAGTTCTTTGGAAACAAAGTTTGCTTAATATTCTCATCTTTTATGAACCTAACAGATAGCGACCGAGACTTGAGGGCGGCGATATATTCAGTGGTCTTGTCCTTGCCCGGTCCTAATTTAATGCCAGCCAGAGCCGCCAGATCTCCATACTGATTAGCTATAGCATTAAGTCCCTCGCTCTTATCTTCAGTTACAGGCGCCAGCAGCACCTCCGCTCTGTAGACTGGGGATGACAGCAAGGCGATGAGTAGTGCAATGAGAGTACTTGTAGCAGTGACAATGCCGATTAGCTTTCGGTTCTTAATAACTTCCCGCCAGTATTCGCTCCAATTGATTGGCTCTTCCGGGGGGTAGACAACGAAGGGGGGCGGATAGCCGGGATACGGCGGTGGTGGCGTTTGCGTGGGTGGTTGTTCTTTGGCCATATTGGGTTAATCGTTTCGATGGTTATGGCTGCAATCTGAGTACTGGTGTGTCAGCAGCGCAAGAGTCACGCTTGCCAGTGAACGTTAAAAGACACCGGCCGAGTCTAGAGCAGCTACGGTAACAGCCAATTGGAAGAGAATGGTACTGATTTGGCCAAACAGCTTGAGTCCGCTTACTTGGTCAACCTTTAATGGCACCACAATGGTGTCGCCGGGTCCCAATTCCGCATTGCGGCTAAACCAGCCGGTTGGGGGGCTGACCGACCCGTCGGCACGTACCACATACATGGCGCTCTTCTTGCCCTTATCCGTCACTCCGCCACTGAGTTTCACGTAGTCATTGACGGTGAGGTTCTCGTTGAATAAATGGGATGTTGGGTAATAAACTTCTCCCAGTACGGTGACTTCTTGCGGACGACGCGGAATATAAAGCTTATCCCCCTTTTGCACGGCCACATCGTAGCCTTCACGACCTTGCAGCAAATCGTCCAGCTTGATTACTGTGCGGCCCGCGGCCTTGACCGTTCGAAGCTGACGGAGGAGGGTCTGCCCCTCCGCGAGGGCCAATTCTTTTTTCACCCCTGCTTCTGAATCCTGCACACTGAGAATCGCGAGGTCTCGCTCCAGTTGGGTTGCGAGCCGCTCAAGATGTTCTTGCTCACGTTCACGTACTGAATCGCGTACAAAGAGCGAGCCTTTTGGATAGGCCTGATCCGTGAGACCTCCAGCGCGTTTGATCACGTCGCTTAATTTCTCATTTCGGGCGATTGGATACTTCCCGGGAAATTTCACTTCACCGACGATTTCTACCACTCCCTCCTCATCCCACTTCGGGATACGGCGGATAATCAATTGATCGTGGGTTTTCAGTACTAAATTCTTTTGGCTATCAGCCTTCAATACAGCCGCAATATCCACGGTTTCTCTCGATGACTCACGTTGCTTGCCGTCAATGACGGTAAAGCGCGTCAGCTCGGCCTCCATGGTGTAGGCGCGGTCTGTGAGGCCACCTGCTGCCCTCAGCAAATCACTGACTTTCATGCCGGATGACAAGGGATACCGCCCCGGATGATGCACCACGCCTTCGATCACAACTTCGTTCACCGGATTATCTGGTGCAGATCGTGCCCGGGCCTGCTCGAGCAGCGGCTTGATCAATGATTCGCGTTTGGCGCGTATGTCGAATGCATGAATCTCGTCCCGAGGTTGAAGCAGCAAATTGGCCGGACTATCTGGATTCTCCAGGGCCGCGATCAGGTCCATGTCGAGAAACGTTATGCTGCGGTCCAGCGCATCCTCGCGCTTTATAAGCAAGTAGCGTGCATCGGCCTGGGGCTGAAGATCGGATACCGAGGGAATGATATGAGTGATACGCATGTCCGGCTTCCAGGGAAATTTGCCCGGACGTTGCACCTGCCCTGCGAGTTTGACAACACCTTTCAACTGTTCGAGTGAAGAATATATTTTTACGATATCGCCATCGCGCAATTCGGTATTTCTTGCTTGATCCTGTGCCAGATCCAAACCAATTAACGTACGCTCGCGGTTCTCCAGGATTCGCTCGATCTTCACGTTTTGCAAATACGCATCTGGCGCCAAGCCACCCGCCATCGCTACTAGATCGCCAACGGTTTTTTCGGCTTTCAACTCGTATATGGCCGGGCGGCGGACCCTGCCGGCGATTCCGGCGGTTCTGCCAATGGGTGGTATGAAAATGACATCGCCCGATTGCAAACGCGCGTCTGCGCTGTTATCGCCACGGAGCAATAAATCATAGAGATCCAGGCTCGAGATGGTCTTGCCTTTACGCTTCAGTTGGATATCGCGCAGACTCCCGATTCGCTTGATGCCACCACTGGTAATAAGAGCATTGGTCAACGTAGACAATCCGCTGACTATATAAGATCCGGGCCGCTCGGCATCGCCAAGAATAAATACCCGTATTGACCGTAATCGGCCCAACGTCACGGAGGCCTTCATGCCGATAAGTTGCTTCTTAACCCGGTTTTGAACCTGCCGCTCGAGTTGCGCAAATGTCAGACCGGCCACCGAGATAGGCCCGATGCCGGGGAAGAGGATTTCGCCGTCACGCGTGATCATCAGTTCATGTTCTGCATTCTCTTTGCCGAACAATTGCACCAACACGGTGTCGCCAGGTCCGACATTATAGTCAGCCGGTATGGGTATATCTGTTCCCGGTGCAAAGGTTTTGGGAGCGCCCGAGAATAAATCATAACCGAAGGATTTTAATGGCTCTTCGACCGGCAGCAGTTTCACTGTGGCCTGGAGCCCTTTGAATACCGACTCAGCCGCGATGCGCTGTGCGGCCTCGGTTTCATTCAGGCCCTTGAGCACAATACGTCCGGCCTTCTCAAAGACTACCGCACCAAACTGATCCAACACGAATAACTTTTGATCCGGAATATTATCCAGTGCGTCGCGATCTTCCGGAAAATATCTATCTGGCTTCGGGATTTCACCTGCTTCGGTCTTCGTGCGGCGAAGTTCGATGACAATCGTATCTCCGGGCTTGAGTCGCGGTGGTTGCAGCATGCCTGGATCGAAGGCAGTCACTGCATTGGAGCCAGATAGTTGCGGATCAGACAAATCGGGGACAGCGGAGGACCCTTGGTCTGCCTGTTCACGAGTCTTGCCCCCCAGGGAGCGAAGAATCGCCTCGCGCTCAGCTTTCGGCAATTGCTGA
>JAOTUU010000301.1 GCA_029863705.1 Gammaproteobacteria bacterium | reverse complement strand
TGCAGGATAATCAGCCGTGAGCGTGCCGGTTCCCGTGATCATACGACCGAGACTGCGGAACGTATGGATCCAGTGATACGTATGCGCTTTCGTCTCGCCTGCTTCGGGTACGTAGTCGGCCATTGTATTGTAGTCGGCTACAGCCGCATCGGCATCGGTCATCGCCCACAGGTTCCACCAAATATCCCGCCACTGATCGTCGGCCAGGCCTGATGGCCTGATGTTGGATGACTCGCTCAGCCCTAACGCCACATAATCAGCCATGTAGTCAGTGTATTGACCGACGTGCAGAATCAATGGATTCGAGGGCAGCCCCTGGATTCCGAGAATGTGTGCAAAGGCCCCACTGAACCACGTCGAGAACACGGCACCGTCACCCCAGATGATCGACGTCGTTATTCGGTTGTAGCCGGCCGGGAAATTGTCCTCTTCGGTACCGCGATTATTGTATCCGTCGATGTTGTTCCAGTACTGCCAGTACGCTGCCGCCGTTGACGCGTGCAGGTACATGCCCTTGTCTACCAGGTCGTCCCTGCCAGTGATAAGGCCATACAAGACCATGGCCCCGTAGGCATTTGCTGCTTCCGACGTGGATTCGTTGTTATTGCCGCGCACGAAGTTCGCAGGACCCGATGCCCATGAGAAACCATTGGCCGGATCAAAATTACGCAGGTAGGGGAACATCGGGTCATCTGCGTCACCGGCATAATCACGCATCAACAGCTCGATCATCGGGCCATACTGATCGGCGCCGCACCATGAGATGTCCATGCGACAGATTTCTGCAGCCGCGCGTACGAAGTAGCCGTAATGGAAATGATGGTCATTGAGCTGCTGATGAGAAGAAAATGACTCCTCGAGACCGAGCAAAGTGTTCCATTCGTCGTCGTAGACGAAGTACTTGAAGACATCGAGGCTGCCGTTCGTCTCGGCGGTGAACCAATCAGCAAGCTCCGCTTTCAACCAGGCGAGTAATTGTGTCGCCTCGGCGTCCATGCCAATCGAATCAGCGATCGCAATGAGCTCTGCAACCTTGCTGTAGTTCTTTCCGGCCCAATAGGTGTCGGTGCGGTCGTTCCATGCAGCCGGGCCCTGGGCCACGAAAGAAGTTACAAGGCCCTCCAGGGTTGCCTGGTCGAATGAGCCATCAATCGAGGGCAAAGCAGGGAGTACGCCGACTGAAGACAACTGGTAGGAGAAGGCCGCAGTCTGGCTGAACTTGATAGTGCCACGGGCGCTCCGGACCTGGTATGCCGAGGTCGGCTGTGTGCTGTTCTTCCAATGCAGGGGGTGCATGCCGATAATCGTCTCGATTGGCGCCCCCTGATCATCGCGGTACGTATGAGTGACCGTGACGTCGTTCGTCGAGCGATCAACGGAGTAGTCGATGTCGACGGCCGCGACGATATTTCGTGCCCTGGCCTCGAAGAAGCTCGTCAACACGTCAGCCGGCGTATCCGCGGTTTGCGGCAAATAGCTCAGCGTGAGCGCATTTGCGGCGTTGCTGACGGTGATCTCATTACCAGCGGTATTGCCGAACGCCGTGGTCCCCTCCCCGGTAACCAGGAAGTTGTTGTGATTGCCCGCAACACTGGTCCAGACACCAAGACTGTTCCCTTGATTGTAGAAAGTGCCTTTCTCTCCCCCGTCCGTGCGCAGTGTGCGAACCACGAGTTCACCCTGGTAGGCCCTGACATAAACATAGGGCGAGCCATGCACGAAAGTCGCTTCCATCACCGCCTGGCCACCACTCTGCCACTCGACCGTGACCGACCCATCGCTGTGGTCTTTCAGATAGGCGTCCATATTGGCGAAATTGGTGTTGCCGATAGCTATGCCATCGAAAACCTCGCTAAAGGGATCGGGTATCGAGTACAAGAAGCCATCGTTCGAGGGCGCGAGGCCCGACGGGATGCCCATGACGCGAAAACCTCTGTCGGTCACTCGGGCGGTCATCGGATCCGGCGTGATGTACGCGGCATCGTTGAGGTCGCCAACTTTCATCTCACCGAGAAACGGAATCGATCCCCACCATCTGTGGGTGGGTGTTGGGTCGTTCGCCGCCGTGCCGGTTAGCTGCGGATGCCGAGGGGTCGGTGTGCCGGTCGGTATGCCTGTTGTCGCATTGCAGGCAGGGATCGCAGGCTCAACCACTCCTGCGTTGTAGATCCAGTTGCCAAAATCGACGACGCAGCGGTAACTGGCCGGATTGATCGTGTCGGAGATACTGCCCGCGCCATATGTCGTGATGGTGTAATTGCCTGTTGGCGGCGGATTACTGTCGTCGAAACCTGTAAACCGAACATTGTCCAACTGAAAAACAGTGCTTGTGGCGCCGGTTGCCCAGATGACGATACCGGTGTTCACATTAGCAAGATCAAGCCCGCCGGATACGAGCGTCGCAAACGGAACCTCAACGGTCTCCCAGCCCGATGCCCCTTTGCTGCCGAGTGCCTGGTCACCGGAGGTGCAAGGAAAGACGCAGTCGAGTTTCATCGTAATGTTGCTGTCGCCGCTGACCACCTTGATATCGAACACGACGCTGCCGCCGGAAAAACCAGAGACATCTATAGGAATGTTTGTGGCAATGAACAGCCCGGCAAGGTCCCCAGCCGCGCTGTGTGTGACCTGCAACACATCACCACGGTCGTTATCAGCAACCAGTTGCCAGCTGATGCTTGGGCAGCCCGCACCGCCGTCATTGTTGCATTCGTTAAATCCGATCGCAGCGTCAAACGCGTTGATTCCCCGATCCCAGACTGCATCGACAGCGCCATTGTCGAAAACCAGCCAGTCAGTCGGATCTGTCCCGGCCGGCGGCGCCTCAACGATGACGGTTCTCGATGCGGTAGCAGAGTTGCCGGCAACATCCGTGGCTGTGTACGTGAGCGTATAAGTGCCCGCAGCGTCGTCAACCGATCCTGTGGTAACAACCGTCACCGAGCCGTCAACGGTATCCACTGCCGATGCGCCCGGATCCGTAAAAGGTGTGCCTTGTATATGGGTGATCGATGCCGCGCCCACCAGCGTGATCGTCGGGGCCGTGGTATCCGCCACGATGACCGTTCGAGTTGCCGTCGCCGAATTGCCGGAGGTGTCGGGCGCGGTATAAGTGAGTGTGTACGTACCGGCCGCCGTGCCAACTGAACCGGACGTCGTCACTGACACTGCACCGTCGACAGCATCGGTCGCCGTCGCACCCGGGTCTGTGTAGGTCGTACCCTGTTCGTGATTGACGGTCGTCGAACCGGTTACCGTAATTACTGGCGCGGTTCGGTCGGCCGAATTGGTATTGGTGTCATCGCCGCCCCCGCCACCACCGCAGCCGGACATCAAGAGGACCATCGCATAAAGCGACAAGACCAGCGCTGTTGGTTTGGAAAGCATGCTTTACCCTGGCAATGAAAGTCGCGAGCGGAGGCACAAGATGGGCAATTAGATTCAGGAGGACCAGGCTCATCGCCACTCCAACACAATTTGACAGCGCTGTCAATTTGCTCGCGCGCTCGGCGCGGACCTCTGCCCCCTACCTTCGGAGGCCACACCTCACCTAAGATGCCTGATGGAGAATCTTTCGTGAGAGTAAAACTGAGGATACTCAGAAACTCTGCTGGAAATTCCCACTAGGCATTCGCCGCGAACCGAATCTTGCGTATTTTCGAGAGG
>JAOTUU010000052.1 GCA_029863705.1 Gammaproteobacteria bacterium | reverse complement strand
AATCGCGCTCTCGCAACGCATGGGCGAACTTGACGTCGAGAATGCCGATGCTTATCGAACAGGTCTTGGCGATTTTCAATCCCGATGGGACGAGGCCATTGATCGCTGGGAAGCAAAAGCCCAGGTGCTCAAAGGAAAACGGATAATCACGCACCATAAATCCTGGGTGTACCTGGAACGCTGGCTGGGGTTGGTCGAGGTGGCCAACCTCGAGGCCGTCGCGGGCTTACCACCAACGGCTGGCCACTTGAGTCAACTGGTTTCGCGCTTTGAAAACGGTGGCGCTGACGCCATTGTTCGAGCGCCCTATCAAGATCAGCGTGCATCAAAATGGTTGGCCGAGCGAACCGGGATATCCGCTGTCGTGTTGCCGCTGACGGTTGGCGGTACAGATCGCGCCACGGACCTATTTAACTTGTTTGATGACATCGTCGATACCTTGCTTGGTGCGACGCAATGAGCCTGGAATTAGTCGACTGGACCATTATCGGTCCTGCCTTCGTTGCCGGATTAATCGTACTCAGCACCCACGTGCCGTTGGGGCATGAAGTTTTGAAACGAGGCATCATTTTTATCGATCTGGCGATCGCCCAGGTTGCGGGACTTGGTGTGATCGCAGCACACGGCATGAATTGGGATCCACACGGAGTTGAGGTCCAATTTGCGGCAGTAAGCGCGGCGCTGCTCGCGGCGATTGGGCTCAACTGGTCGGAAAAACGATACCCCAAGATACAGGAGCCATTGATTGGCATACTTTTCATACTTGCTGCAACCGGCGGGATTTTGGTGCTCGCCGAAAACCCGCACGGCAGTGAACACCTAAAGGAACTACTCGTCGGACAAATCCTGTGGTCCTCGTGGGAGTCGCTTCTTCCCATCGCGGGATTGTCTGCCATTTTGCTGGTGCTTTGGTTCACGATACGTGACCGGTTCGGCCCATTGGCCTTCTACGTAATTTTCGCGTTTGCTGTCACAGCGTCGGTACAAATTGTCGGGATTTACCTGGTATTTGCGAGCTTGATCATCCCGGCGTTGGCGACGCAACGGCTGCATCGCGGCAAGCGGCTACTGATCGGCTACGCCATAGGTGCGCTGTCGTACTTTGCGGGCATCCTGCTATCAGCAATACTCGACCTGCCAACAGGCGCAATAGTAGTTTGGGCAATGGCGGCAATTGCGCTTATTATCGGATTATTCCTACCAGGCAAAAGCAATGCACCGTGAAGCGATGGTAACCCTGGTTATCGCTGCCGTGGAGCAGCCAGCCAAAGGACTACGCTACTAGTGCCAGTTTCGGTATTTGCCTGGCCGGGTGCTATCGCTATTGGTGTGAGCCTCGGTTTACTGGGGTCCGGCGGGTCTATTCTCACGGTGCCGGTACTCGTCTATCTGATAGGCCAGAACGAAAAAGTGGCGATTGCCGGGTCGCTGTTTATTGTAGGAAGCGTTGCCCTGGTGGGCAGCATGCAGTACCTCAGGGCGAGGCTCATTGACTGGCGCAATGTCGTTATTTTCGGCATTCCGGGAATGGCGGGTACTTACCTTGGCGCAGTTAGTGCCGCCTATGTATCGGGCCTTGTTCAACTGTCTCTTTTCGCGGTCGTCATGCTACTCGCGTCTTACATGATGCTCAGGCCATTGCATCTGGACGAGAGCAGCCATGCGCCGCGGGAATCCTGGAAAATCGCAACTGATGGACTATTGGTTGGCGTTATGACCGGGTTGGTCGGTGTTGGTGGCGGTTTCCTGATCGTGCCGGCACTCGCGTTGTTGGGTGGATTGTCCATGCACAGGGCAGTGGCAACCAGTCTTGTCATTATTGCGTTGAAATCCTTCAGTGGCTTTTACAAGTACCTGGATGTACTGGACAAGCAAAACCTGGCGCTGGACTGGCAGACGTTGATGCTTGTAACAGGGTTGGGAGTTGCCGGTAGTTTCGCAGGCGCGAAGATCGCTCATCGCGTGCCGCATCATAAACTCAAGCAAGGATTCGGCGTGTTTCTCATCGTCATGGGAATCTATATCCTCTACCGTTCATTACCGGAGGCGCTAGGCATCGCTGCCTGAGCCCGGGAGATCCAGACAATGAATATAAAAAAATTATCGCCACGGTTTTTCGTGTCGGAGCAAATTGCAATCGCAGATCTTGGTGTCGCGTCGGCCCAGGGAATAAAGACAATCATCAATAATCGTCCCGATAATGAGGCCCAGGGACAACCACGGTCAGCCGACCTTGCAGCCGCGGCAGCAGAGCTCGGCATGCAGTTTGTAAACCTTCCCGTAATCGCCGGCAGACTGACCGACGAGAATATTGATGAGTTCGAGCGTGCCAACCGCAGCCTTCAGGGTCCAATCCTGATGTATTGCCGTACCGGAACACGCTCAACCTGCTTGTGGGCATTGAACGAAGCAAAGACTCTGGATGTCGATGCGGTGATGGCAACGGCTGCTCAGGCTGGCTACGATCTGAAGGCAATGCGTGCCAGGCTTATCAGTCGTTCCGCGGCGACGCCGGCTGCTGCGAGCGAATCAATTCGCAAAGCCGCATCTGCTGATGAGCACGATGTCGTAATCGTAGGCGGGGGTACCGCTGGTCTGGCGACCGCCTCGAGCATGCTGAGACGAAAGCCGGGTCTGGATATTCTCCTTATCGAACCACGCGAGGCACACTATTATCAGCCGGGCTGGACGCTGGTTGGTGCTGGTATTTTCGATCGAAAAAAGACCGAGCGAGCGATGGCCTCGGTAATGCCGGATGGTGTTAAGTGGAGACACGCGGCGGTCGCCGGATTCGAACCCGAAGACAATAACGTCGTCCTTGAGGATGGAGAACGTATCGGTTACCGCGTCCTGGTAGCCGCAGCCGGAATCAAGCTCGACTGGGATGCTATTGAAGGTCTTGGCGACACGCTCGGCAAAAATGGTGTCACCTCGAATTATCGTTACGACATGGCTCCCTATACCTGGGACCTGGTGCAGGAATTGAAACAGGGCAGGGCTATCTTTACGCAACCGCCAATGCCTATCAAGTGTGCGGGAGCTCCGCAAAAGGCGATGTACCTGTCGTGTGATCATTGGCTCAGGCAAGGAAGCCTGAAAGACATAACGGTCGAGTTTCATAACGCTGGCGGAGCCCTGTTCGGCGTATCTGACTATGTGCCGGCACTGTCAAAATATGTCGACAAGTACGGAATTGACCTGTGTCTTAATGAGAATCTTGTTGCCGTGGACGGTCCGGCCGGCAAAGCATGGTTTGATCGAACTGACGGCGACGGAAAAACAAGTCGCGTCGAGCTTGATTTTGACATGATGCACGTCTGCCCGGTGCAGACCGCGCCTGACTTCATTCGCCAAAGCCCCTTGGCCAATGACGCCGGATGGGTCGACGTTTCTGCAGAGACTCTTCAGCACAGCAAGTTTGGCAATATTTTTTCAGCCGGAGACGTTTGCTCGGCGCCCAATGCCAAGACGGCCGCGGCTCTCAGGAAGCAGGCCCCAGTCGTGGCGGAGAACGCACTCAAAGTGCTTTCCGGCGGCACCCCGCATGCGGTCTACGATGGCTACGGTTCTTGTCCGCTGACCGTTGAGCGTGGAAAAATTGTCCTGGCTGAATTCGGTTATGGCGGCAAACATCTGCCGAGTTTCCCGCAGTGGTTAATCAACAGCTATGAACCTTCAAGGCTTGCGTGGTTGCTGAAGGAAAAGATGTTGCCTGGTATTTACTGGGAGTTGTTACTTAAAGGCAGGGAATGGTTGGTAGATACCGAGTTACTGCCTCAGGTTCCTGCGTCGCGTGAACATAAAGACGCTGTCGACTAGTAAGCCGAAGGCAGCAACCGGGACCAGCAGTGGGCTCGAAAATGAATGATTCTGGAGGTACGTATGAAACATGAGCGATTTGTAGCTGTTGCGTTGTCGATCCTGCTGGCGCTGTCGTTCGCATCGGGCACAGCGCTATCTGAGGAGGAAGAGCTTGTACGTGGAGCCGAGCTGCTGGCTCCATTGAAAGGAGAGCTGAAGCAAGCACTCATGGCGGGAATGCAGGGTGGTCCTTTGAATGCGATCAGCGTTTGCAAGGAACAGGCACCTGCTATAGCAGCGTCTCATTCAGTCGAGGGCGTCAAAATTGGGCGCACGAGCCACCGCCTCCGCAACCCCGACAATTCGGCGCCCGACTGGGTCGATCCTATCCTCAAGAAGTACCTTGGCGAAGAATCGGATCGCGCACCGGTTGTCTTGTCATTGGAGAATAATCAGGAGGGCTACATAGAACCGATTGTTATCGCGCCGCTGTGTCTTGCTTGTCATGGAAAAACACTGGAGCCAGGTGTTTTGGCCCACATAAATGAGGAATATCCGGAGGACGAAGCCACGGGATTTGACGTCGGTGATCTGCGAGGTGTGTACTGGGTGGAGTATTCTGCGGCCGATTAAACAACGAATGTAAGCGGAGAAAAAGAATGGCGAACGAGGGCTATCACGAGCCGATTGACGAACTCTCGGATGATACGAGAGATATGCACCGGGCGATCACTTCCCTGATGGAGGAGCTGGAAGCCGTAGATTGGTATAACCAGAGGGTTGACGCCTGCAAGGACGATGAGCTTAGGGCTATCCTTGCGCACAACCGCGATGAAGAAAAGGAGCACGCGGCGATGGTGCTGGAGTGGATTCGTCGCAAAGATGCGTCTTTCGAGAAAGAGCTGAAGGACTTTCTTTTTACCGATAAACCAATCGCACATACCTAGCGCGACGCCGTTTGTTAAGGCTGGTCCTGATCCTCGTCGTTTTCCGGCGGAGGTTGTGGCACTGGTTGCAGCGCAGGTTGTGAGTCCGACCACCCGGAACGAAGGTTCAGGTCGCGTTGCGGGAATGGAATCTCGATGCCGTGCTCGCCGAGCTTGGTCTCCAGTGCCCAGAGGTAAGCAGAGCGGGTTCGTGTGGGGCGCTTGGCGCCCTGCCGATTGACCCATACCAGCAGCAGAAAATTCAGACTGCTGTCTCCAAACTCGGTCAGCCAAACATCAGGCTCTCTGCCCTTCATGTTCGTCAACGTATACGAGACTTCCGCTGCGGCCTCCATGGCAGCCTGTTTGACCAGTTCCTTGTCGCTTCCGTATGCCACACCGAAGGGAATGCGGACGCGTAATATTCTCTCGCCAAGCGTCCAGTTCGTGAGGCGCGTGGTGACGAATTCGGAATTCGGCACAACGATATCTATATTGTCGTTGGTGTTGATGAGCGTGCTACGTACGTTAATTGACTTAACCGTGCCGGTGAGGCCGGTATCGAGCTCGATGTAATCGCCGACGCGCAGCGTATGTTCAAATAAGATGATCAGCCCGGATACGAAATTATTGACGATCGATTGCAGTCCGAAACCGATGCCGACACTGAGTGCACCGGCGACGAGCGCCAGGTTGCCAAAGTCCAGTCCGATGGATGACAGCGCGATGAACACAGCGAAAATAACGATGGCGTAATGGGTCAGACGACTTACCGTATACAGCGAAGCCTGCGTGCCACTTGACTCGCTGCCAGCAACGCGTCGGATCGCGTGTCGAATGCCGCGTGACAAAAGCATTGCCACGAGCAGGATAATGAAGGCTCGAATAATGTCGCCGCCCGTGACCGGAGTTTCTCCCACGGAAAACAACGTAACCTCAGCAAGGTCGGCAACTCGAATATAAGCTGTTTTCGCTTTTAGGCTAATGCTTGCCAGCCAGGACCGGAACGCACCCGTGTATCTGGCTGCGGAGTTGTTCACGACTCCTATCAGTAACTCCAGGTCGGCGATCGCTGTATCCAGATCTCCCACCTGGGCGAGAGTTTCCTGTGCTGTTCCCAATCGCTGGTCAAGCAGTCGACGCGATGCACGATCGAGGTCATCCCGATCGATGTTCTGGACGGCGAGTAGCTCGTCTTCGGTCTGGCGTTTCCAATCGGTCGCTTGTTGGTTAACGTCTCGAACGAACTCTGACCAGGCTAGTTCCTGATCCGCCAGCGCTTGGATATTCGGCGTTGTGAGCAGGTCGATTTCAGTCCACCAACGCTGAGCCTCAGTCTGCGCGAGGGTGGTCCTTGCAAGAGCCAAACTAACCTCTGCACCGAGCAGCCGCTGTTGCTGCAACCTCTGTTGTGACCGTCCTTGAGCCGCGTCCAGATCAAGGCTGCTCGCCGCAATTTCGGCCGCGCGTAGCTTCTCCTGAGCCTTCTCGACATCTGCCTTGTTGCGGTCTACGCGCTCGGTGAGCTCTTCCAGCGTCGCCGATTCTGCAGTATGCGCCAGTCGATCCGTCGCGAGCTCGACGCGAGAGGTTGTCGCCTGGGCAAAAGACGTAGCCAGCCCGAAGCTTTGTGTTAGAAGGGCAAGGCGTCGAGCGGAAATTGCTTGCGCTGATCGCGCCTGTAGAAGTCTTGCGGCGACCAGCCAACGCTCGTCTCCTTCTGCCGCATCGGCGTAGTCCTTAAAGACCGCATCACGAACCTGGCTCGCGCCATTGAAAATTCGCCTTTCTCGATCGACTTCTTGCTTTTCTTCCAAAGCACTGGCGTGGGCGTCACGCGAGGTGGCGGCAAGCACAAGCAGGTCGTCTATCGAATAGCTCTCTGCTGCTTCAGGCAGCTTTTGCAGTGCCTGAACGGAATCGTCCAGCAGGGCGAGGTACGCATTAAAGTTGTCGCGAACCGCAACCAGCATGGACTCGGCAACTTCCTGGTTTTGAGGCGTCAGGTCCACGATCTGGGCGCCGGCTTCCGTCAAAAACGCGTCGACTCTCGGCTCAACCTCTTCCCGGGAACCTTCAAAGAAAGTCCACCAGTCAGATTGCAGGGAATTCAGGTCCGGGGTGCTTGGCGCAGTCGCGTCATCAGACTCCTGCGCCGGAACGTTAATGGCGATTAAGGTACTTAGCAGCAGCGCAATAATGCGTGTTGATCGCGCGATCTTCATGCGAATTCTTGTTTTCCCGCGGGTAGTCAGAGGCCTGGGAGGGACATGCTACGAGAAATCAGGAGTGCTTGCATTGTAGATTTAGGATGCCTGTTGTGAACGACGGTATTAATCGGTGCTGCGGCGATCTACTGCGGTGGATATTCATCGAAACAGGGAATCTCCGTTTCATCACATGACCACTCGGCGCGGGAGTTTCCGAATATCCGCGCTTGCGGCAAGATTGTCAGCTCCGAGGTTACGGTACCCGCTGGCACTACGGCGAATCCGAGAGACGCGTTGCCGCGAGGCAAGGGGCTGCCGCAGTTCTTGCAGAAGTGGGTAGTAAAGCGCTCCGCTTCCGGCAGTTTATAGCTGCCGCGATCGTCCTTACTGCCAGTCCAGCGAATGTCCGAAGTGATGGGGACGATAAGGTTGCTGGCGTGGCCAGTGCCGGTCGTCCTGCGGCAACGCGAGCAGTGGCAATGGAGAAACCTTGCCGGTTCGCCGTCAATTTCCCAGGTGACCGCGCCGCAGACGCATCCGCCGGTCATCGTTTTTTGATCGTTCATAGTCATTCCTCCTAACGCAGTTTCCCAAGCCAGTTCATCTCGCAGGGACCTTTTTCCACAAACGTCCCGGCACATTCTGCTTCGTGCTCTGGCAATATAGCAGGGTCTGAGATGGAGACGTCAAGACGCTGTGCTTATCGAATAAAGGCGCTGGGCTTAATGGTTGATCAGTTTCTCAAGGCCGCGGCAATTGCTGCACTGCTTGCGATTGTGGGCGGAGTGGAAGAGCTGCGCGCTGAGGAATCAGACGAGCAGACTCCGGCGGCCAGTCCTGCGCCCGATGTGCTTGCGGCAGAACGCCTCGAAGCCGACAACGCGAGAATCGGTTCGGTTACGATCATCATCAACAACATATTCGATCTGGATGACCCACTGGAAGATCGCGCCCTATTTCGGCTGGCCAACAAGCTGCACATAAGAACCAGGGAAAATGTCATTGAATCGCAATTACTTTTTGGCGAGGGTGACGCCTATTCAAAACGGCAGTTGGATGAATCTGAACGGCTATTGCGTACGAAGCGCTACCTGCGTGAGGCGACGGTCTCGCCTGTCGCTTACAAAGACGGGGTAGTCGATCTGGAGGTCAATACCTACGATGTGTGGACGCTGAACCTGGGCCTTGGCATTTTTCGCAGTGGAGGAAAGAACGACACCAGCGCAGGTCTTCAGGAATACAATCTTCTTGGCACAGGCGCCCATATTGGAGTCAGGTACGAGTCCAATGTTGATCGCAGGACCAAATCGTTCGAATACAGCGACGAGAATTTTCGGCGATCTCTCGATCAGTTGAGTTTGGCTTATGAGGACAGCGACGACGGATTCGAAAGGGCCGTGAGTTTCAGACGGCCGTTCGTTTCTCTCGATACCAGGCGCTCATGGGGCATGTCTGCCTTGAATGGCGAGCACATTGACAGCCTCTATGACCGTGGCGAAATTGCGCAGGAATTTGAACATCGGCGTCAATATCACCAGGCTTTCATCGGTTGGTCGGACGGTCTGCAACGTCACCGCGTATTACGATTTTCCACCGGGCTGGTTTACGATTCTCATCGCTTTTCGGGAACAGATGACCCGCTACTGAGCGCACCAGTCCTTCCCGATGACAGGGAGTACGCCTACCCTTTCTTCGGTGTGGAACTTATTCGAGAGCAATTCGAGAAGGCCAGCAACGTTGATCAGATTTACCGCACAGAGGATCGTTTTCTGGGCTCTCGATTGCAGGCGAGCGTGGGCTACTCCAGCGAAAAAGCCGGTTCCACGGCGAACGCAATTCACTTGAGTGGAGCGTTTAGCCATGGTCTCCTGACATTGCCGGGAAAGACCCTGCTCCTGCGCGGCAATTTCGGCTCCCGCATCGAAAATGGCGAGCTACGCAATGCTCAGCTATCCAGTGAGTTGCTTTATCACCAACGCAATAGCGAAAAACGACTGTTTTTCACCAAGTTGAGTGGCGTGCTCGGTCGAAGCCTGGACCTTGACAATCCACTTTACCTTGGTGGCGATAGTGGCTTGAGAGGTTATCCACTGCGTTACCAGGGCGGAGACAGGAAACTCTTGCTGACTATCGAGAAGCGGTTCTTCACCAACTGGTATCCATTTCGTCTGTTCCGTATCGGCGGCGCGGTGTTCTTCGATGCAGGCAGAACGTGGGGCGATAATCCCGCAGGCGGGCCCAATCTCGGCTTGCTAACAGACGTTGGTTTCGGCCTTCGAATAGGCAACGACCGATCCGGCATCGGGCGACTGATACATATAGACTTGGCGTTTCCGCTTAACGGCGAAGATGACATCGACGACGTACAATTGTTGATAGAAGCCAAGCGGAGTTTCTGACGCCAGCTGGCTGTGACCAACGGAGTCGACCAATGATCAAGAAAATTAAATGTCTGATATTGGTTGCCGCCCGATGAGTGCGTCAAAATCTGGTAACAGGCTAACCAATTCGACGTCGAGCGCATCCAATATGGGATGGTGGCAGTACTAAATCGACAGGGCGCGCCCACACAGGCGGAGTTTCACGAGGTAATTTCGAGAAGCTCGGGCCGCTGGTTTTCCGCGTGCCTGAAAATTACACGTAACCGTGACCTCGCCGAGGATGCGGTACAGGATGCTCTCCTGAGTGCGTGGGACAAGCGCCAGCAGTTCGATCGATCTGCAAAGCTGGATACCTGGATCCACCGTATTGCTATTAATGCTGCCTTGCAGCTACTGCGTAAAGGCCGGCCAGGGGTTTTCGAGCCGCTCGAAATCGAGGTCGAGAGCTCAACACCGACACCCGACAGTATTCGAGCTGACGAAGAGCTGGGCCAAAGTCTCTCGATAGCAATGTCACACCTCAGTGAAATCGAACGCGTGTGCTTCGTCCTGAAACACCTCGAGCAATGGCGTTTAAAAGAAATTGCCGCGGAATTCGACACGAATATCGGCACAGTCAAGCAAGCGATCTTTCGAGCAGTACGCAAACTGCGCGTGCGAATGGTTAGCCTGCAAAGTGAGATCTTATGAATGACGACACATTAGTACTCTATTACTACGACGACGGACTCAGTAATCAGGAGCGACGTGATGTTGAAGCAGCAATCGCTGCCGACGAATCCGTCAGGGCGCGATATGAGGAACTGCGGCTCCAGCTGGATCAACTTGATACTGGATCGGACGTTGCTGCGCCGACGCACATGGTGCAGCGATGGCACGACAGCATTGATCGCGCCGCGCAACGAGAGCGTGTGCCAGTGCGAAGCAAGCCGGGCCAATTTAACGCCATGTCATTCTTCTGGGGCGCAGCAGTTTCGGCGGCACTGGCCGTAGGTATTGGAATAGGCGTGATCATGTCGGGAAGTCCCGTACCCGTGGAACTCGCCCCCAACTATGCCCTTGTGGATCCTGAGACGAGTTCAGTTGTACCTGGTGCGTTTGCCCGGGGAATGCAGGTACATCTTCGCGATACGCAGCGAAATATTGTCGCGCTGTCTGGCGACAACAGAGAAGATCGCACACTTCTGGTTATGCGAATCATCCAGCAAAACCGCCTTTTCGAACGTGCAGCCGAGCAAAATGATTCGGCAGGCCTGGCAAGGGTACTGCGTGCTTTTGAACCGATTTTGCTGCGTCTGGCAGCTGACGACATTGCACCGGAAGATGCCGATGCATTGCGCCGGCAACTCGCATTTGAGCTGAACGTCATGCTAACCAAACTTGAACGTGACACATCCAAAGAGACACACAAGACCTAATTGAGGCATCCGAACATGCGCACCTATACAAGACTGATTCTAATATTCTTCGCTTTGATTGCAGCGAACTCAGCTGCCGCCCAGGACGGCGACGACATAAGAGACGATGAGGCGCTCAAGATGGTGGCGCTTGAAGCATTGATGTCTGCGCCATCGGAACGTGCACTGCCCATCGTTATCAGAGTCCTCGAAGGTACTGGTAGCGACGAAATGAAAGAAGCTGCCCTGTTCATTTTGAGCCAGATTGACCATCCTGATGCCAGCGAGCAACTGCTGAAGACGGCACAGAGCGCAAACGGCGAATTGCGGCGCGACGCGATTCGAATGATCGGCATAAGCGGCGGCGACGCAGTTGATAGCCTGGCCGAGATCTTTAGCTCTGGTGACGCCGATGTTCGCAAGGCGGTTCTCGAAGCGTATATGATTGCGGGAAATAGCCAGGGGCTTTACAACATTGCTGTAAACGCAGAGAACAATGATGACTTTGAAGCGGCGGTCGAAATGCTCGGCGCTATGGGCGCGACCGACGAACTCAGCAAAATCCGTGAAAGGTCCGGCGTATCTGATGCGATCATTACTGCCTACATCATTTCTGATGATGCCGATGCAATTCGGGAACTCGCACTGGATGGCAGCGATCTCGAGCAGCAGGCCAACGCGATCGAAGCTCTGGGGATTGTCGGCGCCGACGATGCGGAAGCGCTGTTGACGCAGATTTATCGGGATTCAGATTCGGAGTTCATTAAAGAGGCTGCTCTCGATGGCCTGCTCATAGGTGATTTTGACGACAGCGTGTTGCAACTGTATCGCTCCAGCACGAGTACCGCCGAAAAGCGTGAACTACTTCAGAGGCTGGTCATGATGGACAGCGACCAGGTTTTGGACATTATTGACGAAACGTTGGCGGGAGATCACTAATGTCCCGTCCTGCACGAGTCCGTGGTTTGGGTGTGATCGCACTCATGACGGTTGCCTGCCTGGGCAATGAGACGATCGCATCCGGCGTGCTAAATATCACCGAAGATGGCTGGTATACATGGCGAGCGCCGGCGGTAGAAAATGCGAAGACTCGCGAGATTCAGGTCTATGTGTTGATTGAATCAGGGCAGACAAGCAAGATCTCGCTTCCCGGTTGGCAGTGTCAAACAGGGAACAAGCTCGAAACAATCAACGCCGAAGTAAATGACCTCGGGTCAGTCAGCGCCGACGACAGCATCGATTGGTTACGCCGGCAAATTAAGCCAGGGTCTGACATTGCGTCGACCGCGCTCGCTGCGATTTCACACCACGCGGGCAACTATGCATTCCAGGTGCTTGCCGAAATCGTAGAGTCGGATGCTAATGACGAATTCCGGGAAGAGGCTATCTTCTGGATGGTCGTGTCAGATACAGATGGCGCGTTTGCCTACATTGACCGGCTCATCATTGGTGAGTGACTGGGCCGTGCAGGACTATTTCTTCGGCGTCCACTGGCCCTCGATTCTCTTTGGCAAGCACTCCATTGTTACGTGTTTGTCGAAGAGCCTGTTGCTCTTGAGGTTATTGTTCTTTCTGACTATTGCTTTCGCATTTTCGCACGCAGCCCTGCCTTCGAATTCCTGAGAAAACATATCGGCAGAGTTGTCTTTTGCCATAAAGATAATAAGTATCCAGACTTCCATATTGACCTCCCGGTGATGTTGAACGGCTAATTGCTGTCGGCGATCGGCTTGAGCGAAATATCGCCGATCTTTACATGCTTGAATCGTGGCTCGACCAGTTCAATTCTGCCATCACTCAACTGATCTCGCAGAGCATCATTGTCCTGGTTGCGCGCCGAGTATTGAAGACCTCCCGCTCGCCAGCCGGTGTCAGTACGGAAATAAAACTGAGCGTAACCGAGACCATATTCATGTGTCGAAATTCGCATGTACTCGAATTCTCCATCGCCATCCAGGTCGATCTGGACCAGCATTGTGTCCTGAGTGTTCATCAGCAGGGCGTCATCAAAGATCAAAGCTTTGAGTTCTGCGGGTACTTCGAACGCTTCCGGTCGATAAATAATGTCGGCCCAGACCCTGTCTCTGGCCGCCTGGTTGGTAGCCGAGTTACGCCACGTCGGTTTTTCGATCAAGCTCAACAGATAAGGATCCGAATCTCCAATGTCAGCTTTCATGTCCTGCATCGCGAGATACCCCGGTCGCCCAAGATGATTCTTCGTGTAATAGAAATCGAAATCCCGGAGTTCGATCTCGCCGGCCTCAATTCTCGCCAATTGGCTAGCCAGAGAAATCTTGCGGAAGTCCAGAACCGGGCTATTGGCAAGCAACATGATCGCGAGCACTACAAGTCCCATAGCTGTATTCACCCTGGCGAGCTCGGTAGTCCAGTTCGTGCGTCGGCGGACGATACCGACAACGTAGCCCAGTGAAAACAGAGCGAGGACAAGCCAGACGACGAATGCCCAGCAACGCTCAACTGTCCAGCCGTACTGGTTCAGTCGCAGAACGAGCCCGTAGAAACTCAACGCCGAGACAAATGGCATGACGCACAGCCCGACATAAATCGCTCGGTGCACCAGGGACGGGTAGGGGCTGACTTCCCGACCGTCTTGATACACGGCATTCGTGAAAAATAAAATGATCGCCAATAGCCAAAGTAACAACGCAGTGCCGTTGCCGGTCGACCAGAGAACCTCGAAGCCGACGACCGGGAGAGCGGCGAGAAAAATAACGGCGATAGTGACGACCAGGGGCAGCAGCAGTTTAATAAGCCAATGCAGTAATTTACTGATGTTGTCGATCACATGCGTCAGGTCTCGGAACATGATCACACCCAGGCCAAACGCGATGCTCAGCACCGGAAATATGAACCATTCTTGTCTGAACAACTCGTGGAAAAACTCTATTTCGATGACTTTAAAAAGTTGTCCCCACAGAACCAGAACCAACCAGAAGACCAACACAAATAGAGCGGAAAGAGCACCGACCAGGAAATTTCGCCATGAGTTCGTGAACAAAACCTCGTATGTCAGCGGTACTCCGTTTGCTCTTTGTTGCAGGTACATCAGGGCCTTGAAACAGGCCAGGCCGATACTAAAAACGAAGGCGAAAGACAGGCTGGAGACTGGAAATTCACCAAATGGCTCTGCTTGCCAGCCTGTGTAAATGGCAAGCAAGGTCAGAATGGCAGCAAATCCTGCCACATGCTTTGCGACGGCGATGGTGTTGCTGCGGGTTAGCGACAGCAACAACAATACTGGTACTGCTGTAGCAATCGTCCACATCGGGGCTGACCACAGCGGGGATTCACTGGGCCACGTACCGTTATCGAACGCGCGGTAAAGCGCGTACAACAGAATGCCCTGAATCGCCGAGATGGCCAGCATCTGGACTTTGGGCAATGGTGAAGAAATGCTCATCCGATACTCCAATCCAGCGCGGAAAGCGCCTATGTTGGAGCAATACTAATACCAAAAGGTGGCGCACAGGTGGCTGACCTGTGCAACAACGCGGCCTGACTCAACCCTATCAGGGCTATGCGTAGTGCGGGTAAACCGGCTGATACATGTATTCATGTATGTCAGCGAGAATGTCGTCTGGTTCTTCCTTGTCGGTGAGTCCTTCGTCATACGCGATCTTCGCAACGTCTTGAGCGATCAGCGCCGAAACCTGGCGGATCCTGGTCAACGGTGGATAAATTCGACCTCGTTCGAGGTCCGACTCGGAAACCTGCTTGGCCAGAGAATGCGCTGCCGCAAGAAACATTTCATTCGTGACTGTTCGAGCTTGGCTGACAATGACGCCCAGACCAACGCCGGGAAATATGTAGGCATTGTTTCCTTGCCCGGGCACAAACGTCCGGTTGTCGATTTTGACCGGATCAAATGGGCTGCCGCTGGCGAAAATGGCACGACCTTCGCTCCAGCGGTAAGCCTGTTCGGCCGTGCATTCCGCCTGGGACGTCGGGTTTGAAAGGGCGAATATGATCGGTCGATCATTGAATTCCGCCATAGCCTTGACAACATCTTCGTTGAATGTGGAAGGCTGCCCTGACAAGCCCAATATGGCGGTCGGTTTCAGGGCCTTCACGGCCTGCAGGAAGTCGACAATATGGTGATGCGGATGTGCGTAAGGCAATTTTTGCGAGGCCATATTGTCACGGCCCTGGACCAGTAGTCCCTTGCTGTCGACAAACCAGCACTGCTTGCGACCCTCTTCGGGAGCAATACCCAGCTCCGCCAACGCTGAAACGAAGGTGTCTGCAATGCCGATGCCAGCTTCGCCGGCACCGAGGAATAGAATTTTCTGCTCCTGCAGTCTGCCGCCCGTAACACGCATTGCGGCGATGATGCCGGACAAGGCAACTGCGCCGGTTCCCTGAATGTCGTCATTAAAGATGCAGGCCTTGCTGCGATACTGTTCAAGGAACCTGAATGCATTGCTGTTACCGAAATCTTCGAACTGGATCAAGACGCCGGGGAAGACTTCGTTGGCAGCCTCGATGAATTCCTCGACGAGTTCATCGTACTGTTCGCCACGTTTTCGGCGTCGTTCAAGACCGTTGTACAAAGGATCGTTAAGCAATTTCTCATTGTCTGTGCCGACATCCAGCATCACCGGCATGCAATGCGTCGGATGGATTCCTGAACACGCCGTGTAAAGGGCCAGCTTGCCAATCGGAATGCCCATTCCATCTGCGCCCAGGTCGCCGAGCCCGAGTATTCGCTCGCCGTCGGTGACGACCATAATCCGCGTGTCCTTGTGCGGCCAGTTATGCAAGAGCTCCCTGACTTTGCCGCGGTCCTGCAATGACACGTAGAACCCTCGTGGGGTTCGGTAGATATGTTGAAATTCCTGGCAAGCCTTGCCCACCGTTGGTGTGTAGATGATCGGCATCATCTCTTCGATATGGTTCATTACCACTCGGTAGAACAGCGTCTCGTTGCGGTCCTGCAACGCAACAAGGTACAGATAGCGTTCAAGATCGGTCGGTTTTTCGCGGATGTTGCCAAGAACGCGCAGCTCCTGCTCGGCAGGAGTGTGGACGCGAGGCGGTAGCAAGCCCCTTAATTTCAAAAAATCGCGTTCGGCGTCAGTGTATGCAGTCCCTTTGTTACGCACCGGATCATGGAGAATTTTTACACCCCGATACAATTCGGGTTGTGATCGCATACTCACGAGCCAGATCCTTCGATGTTGGAGCTTGTGTGGCTAAGTTACGCCGTCTGCGCCGTGTTCATATGCCGGAATTCACCTAGATCCAAGGTCGCTACATCGCAGAGCTTGTTTTAGCGGATTCGATCAAGTCCGGCGATACCTCCGCATAGTGACTGAAGTC
>JAOTUU010000300.1 GCA_029863705.1 Gammaproteobacteria bacterium | reverse complement strand
GCCCATCGAGAGCAAGATCCTGTCAAACCAGGGGACGTGGTTGTCGCCGGCACCCAATTAATTGGCAAGTTGACCCACAGCTAAGTGTAATGACAAAGGTGTCGTGGCAGACTATTGGTCTCCCTCGACGACCGCAGGATAAACGCGATGATCCAACCTGAACATCAACGACGCGCGTATCTTGAGGCGCTGGGAATTGATGTGTGGTTGCCGCGTGACGAGGTAGGCGCGCAAGCGGAGGACGTGGCAGAAACTGATGCTCACGCGGAAATCCCGACTTGGGATGATCTTCGTGCTGCGGTCGCCGCTTGCACAAGCTGCAGTCTGCACACGGGCCGTACCCAGACAGTATTCGGTGTTGGTGACCCGCAAGCGGACTGGATGGTCATCGGCGAAGCGCCGGGCGCAGAAGAGGATCGCCGCGGCGAGCCGTTCGTTGGCCGCGCGGGTAAGTTGCTTGACGAAATGCTGCGCGCAGTTGGCCAGAGCCGCGATCGCGTATTCATCGCAAATATCCTCAAGTGCAGGCCGCCCAATAACCGCGACCCGAAAGCAGAGGAATCAGCGGCCTGTCGAGGCTACTTGCAACGCCAGATCGAGCTCATTGAACCGAAGATCATTCTGGCCGTTGGCCGAATTGCGGCCCAATTGCTGCTCGAAACCGATGAGCCGGTTGGGCGTTTGAGAGGTTCCAGGCATCAATTGGGCGATACGCCGCTCGTCGTTACATATCATCCTGCCTACTTGCTGCGTAGCCCGTCGCAAAAGCGCAAAGCCTGGGATGATTTGTGCCTCGCGACACGCCTGATGCGGGAGGCGAGCGAATGATCCGGCCCGTCCCGGAACCGGTAATATCGATCCGATCGATGCGCCATGAGGACCTTGTACACGTCTCGGATATCGAACGACGTAGCTACGACTTCCCGTGGAGCCATGGTGTATTTCGCGATTGCTTGCTCGCAGGATATCAGTGCGTGGTGCTCGATCGCGACGGTGAGGTTGCGGGCTACAGTATTTTGTCAGTGGCGGCAGGGGAGGCACATATCCTGAACCTGTGTATCGATCCGTCGTTTCGTTCGCACGGTTACGGTGAACGCCTGCTTGACGAAGTGTTGTTTCGTGCGAGAACTGCTTCAGTGCTCGAAATTTTTCTCGAAGTCCGGCCATCCAACGAAACTGCACTTGCGCTGTACAAGAAGAAGGGCTTCTATCATTTGTCGGATCGTCCGGCGTACTACCAGGCTCGTGAGGGTCGCGAAGACGCGTGCGTTCTCGCTAAGAAGCTAACAGCCGACAACTGAGCTAACCATGTCCACTATCGAAGAACAGGTCCGGAAACGGCGCACGTTTGCGATTATTTCGCATCCCGATGCCGGTAAGACCACGCTGACAGAAAAGCTGTTGTTGTATGGCGGTGCCATCCAGCTTGCCGGTACCGTCAAGGGTCGCAAGGCGAGCCGTCATGCAACGTCGGACTGGATGGCGCTCGAGCAACAGCGTGGAATTTCAGTTACCTCGTCGGTTATGCAGTTCCCGTATGGCGACGAGGTTATCAACCTGCTTGATACGCCTGGCCATGAAGACTTCTCCGAGGATACGTACCGTACACTGACGGCTGTTGATTCGGCGCTGATGGTAATAGACTGCGCGAAGGGCGTGGAGAAACGTACGATCAAGCTGATGGAAGTGTGTCGATTACGTGACACGCCGATCATGACGTTTATCAACAAGCTGGATCGCGAAGGCCGTGAGCCGATTGAGCTGCTCGACGAAATTGAGTCAGTTTTGAAAATCCAGTGTTCGCCGGTTACCTGGCCAATTGGGATGGGAAGCAGGCTCAAGGGCGTCTATCACCTGGAGCAGGATCGAATCTATTTATACGAGAAAGTCGGGCGCCAGAAAGCATCGGCACAACGAATTATAGAAGGACTGGTTTCGGCGCAGGCGTCAGAGGCGCTGGGGGATGATGCTGATGATTTTCGCGAGGAGATCGAGCTTGTTAAAGGCGCATGTCCCGAACTCAATGTCGACGATTATCTTGCCGGGAAGCAGTCTCCGGTCCTGTTCGGCTCCGCTCTGGGCAATTTCGGCGTCAAGGAATTGCTCGACGAGTTCGTCCGGATCGCACCGACACCGTTAGCGCGAGAGACCGAGCACCGCGAGGTATCGCCGTACGAGGACAAACTGACAGGATTTGTCTTCAAAATTCAGGCGAATATGGATCCGGGTCATCGCGATCGAATCGCGTTCATGCGAATCTGTTCCGGTGAGTACCGTAAAGGCATGCGTGTCCTGCATACACGCTCTGGCAAAGACATGAAGATTCCCGACGCGATCACCTTCATGGCTGCGGACCGGCAGCACGCCGAAACGGCATATGCCGGTGACATCATCGGTATGCACAACCACGGTACGATCAATATCGGTGACAGTTTTTCCGAGGGCGAAGACATTCGCTTTACCGGTATACCGAACTTCGCGCCGGAGATATTCAGGCGTGCGGTGCTCAAGGATCCCTTGCGCTTAAAGGCGCTGCAGAAAGGCCTTGCGCAGCTGTGCGAGGAGGGTGCAACGCAGTTGTTCAAACCGAAGCGAAACAACGACCTCATTCTAGGTGCTGTCGGGCCGCTGCAGTTTGAAGTCGTCGCGCATCGCTTACGCGATGAATACAAGGTGGAATGTCAGTTCGAGCCTATCAATGTCGCAACGGCCCGTTGGGTGGAATGCAGCGATGAAAAAATGCTGTCGGACTTCGAACGAAAGGCGCATGACAATCTCGCGCTGGATCACGGTGAGCAGTTGGTCTACATTGCGCCTACCAAAGTCAATCTCAGTCTCACCGAGGAACGCTGGCCCGATATCGGATTTCGGGAAACGCGCGAGCATTGATCGTCAATAAAAAAGTCTTCGCCTGGGCGCTGTACGACTGGGCTAATTCGGCCTTCGCGTTAAGCGTGCTGGCAGTCCTGTTTCCGCTGTTTCTCGGTAGTTACTGGAGTGCCGGCGATGACGGCGCGTCGGTCACAGCACGGCTTGCCTGGATTACTGCGGGTGCCAGTGCTGTTGTCAGTGTGTTGGCGCCGATTTTCGGCACGATTGCCGATGAGGGCGGCTACCGAAAGCGCTTCCTGCTTATTCTGGCGTTGCTTGGCGCCACTATGACAGCGTCACTTGCTTTGGTCGGTGAAGGTAACTGGCCATGGGCTTTGACGCTGTACCTGGTCGCGTCAATTGGCTTTTACAGTTCGACGGTATTTTATGATTCGCTGATCATTGACGTAACGGAACCGGGTAATTACAAATTCGTCTCGTCATTTGGGTTTTCGCTCGGCTATCTTGGCGGAGCCGCACTTCTCGCACTGCATGTCTGGATGCTGACTTCGCCTGCGACGTTCGGGCTTGCATCAGTCAATGAGGCCATGAAGTTTGCTTTTGTGTCGGTGGGCATCTGGTGGGCCGTATTTCTTATTCCACTGATTGTGTTCGTGCCCGAGAGTAAACGAGGCGTAAGTGTTGCTGGCGGAGCGGTGCGCGCGGCATACAGAGAGCTCCGCAATACGTTTACGCGGATACGGCGTTATCGAAATATCTCGATGTTTCTGCTCGGATATTGGCTGTACATCGGCGGCGTTTTTACCGTGATCTTCATGGCTGCGAATTTTGGGCAGCGGCTTGGTTTCGGTCAGCAGGACCTTGTCAAAGCGCTGATGATTACG
>JAOTUU010000051.1 GCA_029863705.1 Gammaproteobacteria bacterium | reverse complement strand
TTTTTCTGATGGTCCGCCAGCCTCGTTGATGATCTTCCCGTTGCCGATAACGCCGTTAGGAATTGTGACCTCTACGTCATCGCGAGTCAGAAGGCGCGTGCTGCGCAGCCCGATATGGGTAACTACTCCACGTTCGCCGGTGTCAAGAATAATGAAGTCCCCGGTCTTGTACGGAGCATCCATGACAATGGAAACACCGGCAAAAAGATTTGACAGCGTGTCTTTAGCAGCAAAGCTAAGTGCCAGACCGACGATACCAGCCGATGCGACCCACGCTGTGACATTGATATTCCAGGCCAGGAACAAGAAGTAGATAGCGACAGCAAACAAGACGACCTTGGCGACATTCTGCATGAGCGCCAGCATGCCGGTTTGTACAATCTTGCTATTACGCCGACGTTGCGCAACCTGCACAAGCAGCGCCGAAAGATGACGCAGCATGTTGTACCAGACGAACACTGCGATGGTCTTGAGGATTCCCAGCGTCAGGAATTCGGCGGCTTCAGGGAGCTTGATTCGTAGCGTCGCCAGACCCAGGCCTAAAAGTACGAAGGACAGGAAAATCGGTCGATGCACCAGGTCGATAAGCCGGTCATCGATATCAGTTTGGGACCGTTTTGCGAAGCGGCCGATCATTCGCGACAACAACCAGTCTGCGATCTTGCCAAAAGCGATGAAACCGGCCGCTATTACGAGTGCCTGCAGGTATGCATTTGGGCCGATCAATTCGGCCAGCGATTGCACCTGTTGGATTAGTTCTTTCACGGCCGATTGATCAGCAGCTTGGGTTCTGCTAGTCCGATTCGTCGTTGCCGGGCATACCGAATGTTCGTACTTCAGACGGGGCATCGTGTGTGCTGGTCGATGACGATGTCGCGCCGGGCTGCATGCCTGGTTTGGTTGGTAAACGTCGGGTTTGAGCAGTCAGGACCTGCACAAACTTGTTCGCGATATCCGGAGCAATGTTAGGCGAGCTGGCGAAGATTTTATCCGGTGTCATTGTGGAAGAAGCGTAGAAGGCAGTGTTTGCCTTGTTGTCCATTGTGACACCGGTTCCTTCCAGCGCGACACCCGCGAACAACCCGCGACTGCGGGAGTAAGACATGATCTCAGCTTCAAATCGCAGGTCGGTTGCGACCTCGGTATGGCGGCCTACAGGACCCGCCGCTATCGATGCGTCGGCACCCAATGTCAGCTTGCCGCGCGATATATCAACGACTCCCTTGCGTGTTTTGAAAACGAGAATGACGTCAGTTGACTGAGCACCGACCTGCCAACCGATACTGCCGCCGGTTAGCGTTATAAAGGCAGGGTTGCTCCACGAATTGTCATCCTGGCGGACGACAATGATGCCTTTGCCGCGACGCACGCCAACGCCGAAGCCTGCTTTGACTACATCCGGAACAACAGCAACAGCGTAGGCCCGAGACAGCAACGATGGTGGTATGGATTTTTCGGGTAAACGCAAAAGTTGATCAATGACGTCAGCAGCGTCGCCAACGCGTTTTTCCTCCCGTGTCGCAGCGGCAGCCGGAAGTACGAGCGTCAATGCGAGGACGACAAGGAAGGTTTTCAATGTTTTATCACTCATGAGGTTAGTAGAAAAGCCAGATCCAAAAGAGTTCCATGATACGCGAAAAATTGACGCTCCTCATCGCAGCATCAAGCGACCGGATTTTCGACGAGTATTGGAGGTAATGGGCAATCAAGGCTTGCACAGATGGCTCGAATCAGTTCGGCCTCTGTCACGGAAAGCGTTTTGTCCGACATGACGACGACCGTAATGGCCTCGAGCAGCATTTGTTTACCTTCGCTATTTAGCGCGAGCAAAATATCCAGGCTCTGGTCCAGTACGGCCACGGATGCTCCGGAGTCGCCATCAAAATCAAACTGGCTTCCCCATTTGCCAAAAGACGCTACGCCGGCATCAAACGCCCGTTTCGCTTCACCCGGATCTTCGTGACCGTGTTTGGCGATAACTTGCAGAAGATCAACTGCGGCTCGGCGAACGGGTTCCCGAATACCGCGCCGATGTTTCTGCCGGGCAGATGGGTCAACTGCCTGGCCGAGGTTGCCAATGAGGATGCGGTAATAGCAATACTCATACAAGTCTGTCTCACCATCGAGACCGATCAGGCGTTGGATGAGATCGATCAGGTAACTGAGTTGCGGTAATGGTCTGCGCTTCAGGGCAGGGAAAGCGATCTCCATCAACGGTAATCGGTATTCGGCACCGATACTGCAAATCTGATCGTAGTACTGCCGGATTAACTGCACACGTTCCGCACCGAGTCTTTCCTCCGTCAGCGCTAGCTGCCGCTCGAGGTCACGCCCACTGCTGTCGAGGATCAGTGCGATGGTAAGCAGGTATGCGAGTTCTTGTGAATGTGCGGCGTCATAAAGTAGTTCGGGAACTGATCGTCGCAACTGTGCAGCGAATGTAACGTGCTCGGTTTCAGGGTCGCCGACCATCTCGGCAATGGTCTCTGACAAGTTAGTGGCGCCGCCACTTGCAACCGCCGTTGTTGTGCCGGAATGCAGCCCGGCTGCATTCGCGCTGCTGCTTACCGTGTCGCGCGTACGTACGTCGATGTCGGGGTAATCGCTTGCCTTGAAGTGGGGGTCGAGCGCCTGGATCCTCTCTGTCAGGGGTGGGTGTGTCGCGAACACGCCGCTGAGTCCGGATCCTGTGCCGAACAGCATGTGGCTGACTTCTTCCGGATCTGCTGCCTGTAAATGCGACCCCTCCTGATAACCACCAATTTTCTTCAGCGCACTGGCCAGGCCGTCTGTCTGGCGAGTGAATTGTACGGCGGATGCATCGGCAAGGTACTCACGTTGCCGTGAAATGCTGGCCTTTATCACCCGCGCGATAAAAACGCCAATACCACCAAGAATGGCCAGGCCGAGACCAATGATAAGAACGGCCGGTGCGCCGCGGCCGCGGCGGCTCGAAACGATGCTGGCATGGTGCCCGCTGCGCAGAATCATCCGCCCGATCAAGCCAAGCGCCAGGATGCCAAATAGCACTCCCATCAGCCGGATGTTAAGCCGCATGTCGCCATTCAGTATGTGGCTGAACTCATGGCCGATGACGCCTTGTAGTTCTTCCCGGTCGAGGAGCTCAAGCGTGCCTCGGGTGACAGCGATGACAGCATCCCCCGGCGTGTAGCCGGCAGCAAATGCGTTTATCCCGCTTTCCTGCTCCAGTACATAGATGTCCGGGACGGGCATGCCGGATGCAATAGCCATCTCTTCAACGACGTTGCGAAGTCTTCGCCGTAATGGATCTCGCACATCCGGTGGTACAAGCGTTCCTCCCATATCCACCGCGACGCGGCCGCCGCCGGATGACAGGGATGCTGTCTTGAATGCCGTGGCACCGAGGATGAATAGTGTGGTGAGTACCGCTGTGCCGATAAGGATGGGCGCCTGTTGGCCGATAAATGTTCCGGTCGTAGTACCGTAGCTGGTGTCCGTGAAATTGAACGACGCGATAGCGACGATCAGCGTAACGCCAATTACGATCAGCGCTGTTGCCAGGACATAGGCAATAACCAGCCGCCGCGTTGTCCGGCGGGCTTTATCCTGTGAGGCGAAGAAATTCAACGTGGCTCCGGTCGCGGGGGCTGGAGCGACCGACTAGGTGAACGAGACCTCAGGCACCTCGCGTTTTTCTTCCGACTCTATTTCCAGGAAGCTCGCGAGCGCAAAACTGAAGAAGCCGGCAATCAGGTTGTTCGGGAAGTTCTGGACAGAGTTGTTGTATTGCAGCACCGTATCATTGAACGCCTGGCGCGAGAATGCGACCTTGTTTTCCGTGCTTGTCAGCTCTTCCTGAAACTGCATCATATTTTGATTTGCTTTGAGATCGGGATAAGCTTCTGACAAGGCAAACAGCCGGCCAAGCGCGCTTGTTAATGCGCCTTCAGACGCACCGAGTTCCTTCATGGCAAGTGCGTTAGCAGGATCGGCCTTGGCGGCATCCAGGCTCGCTGAGGCGGCATTGCGGGCCTTGACTACGGCATCGAGCGTCTCGCGCTCATGTTTCATGTAACCTTTGACCGCTTCGATAAGATTCGGTATCAGGTCGTAGCGACGAGTCAGTTGTACGTCGATTTGCGCAAAAGCGTTCTTGACGCGATTACGTTCATTGACCAGTCGGTTGTATATACCGACGCCCCACATAACAACCGCAGCGATAATCGCGAGGAATATCAAGAATGAAGTCACTGTCCCGCTCCTTGTCAAGAATTCGAAGGGCCAAGCATAACCCTAGGCATAAACTAACTCTAGCAATGGTGTCAATCCTGGTGTTTTCAAGCTCGGCGCACGCGGACTGGGTTGGTGATGCGCGGCCAATGATGGGCACCGAAGTCAGCGTGTTGTTTTGGCATGATGACCCGGTGGCAGGCGAATTGCTGCTCGCACAGGTGTTCGACGAGGCTCATCGCATTGACCAGCTAATGAGCACGTACATTGAGGAAAGTCGCATATCCGACATCAATCGACGCGCAGCGGATGAACCGGTGCCCGCTGGTGGCGAGCTATTTGACCTGATTCGGCGATCTCTCGATATATCCGTACTGACTCTCGGGGCCTTTGACGTAACGTATGAGAGTGTCGGGCAGCATTACAATTTTAGAAATCGGCAGCGCCCCGATGCTGAGACCGTTGCAGAAGAACGCAAACTTATCAGCTGGAAATTCGTTGAACTTGATCAGGCCGCCGGCACCGTCAGCTTTAGCGAGCAGGGCGTGCGTATCAACCTCGGTGGCATCGCGAAGGGTTACGTTGTTGAGCGTGGCGCCAATATTCTGCGTGCGAACGGCGTCGAAAATGGCATTGTGACAGCAGGCGGCGATTCGCGGCTGATCGGTGATCGGCGTGGTCAACCGTGGATGGTCGGTATACGAGATCCACGCAAGGACGGTCAGGTCGCAATATCAGTTCCACTGGAAGACGAAGCTATTTCGACATCCGGTGACTATGAGCGTTACTTTGAGGAAGACGGCGTGCGCTATCATCACATTTTACAGCCAAGCACCGGAATGCCGGCGAGTCGTGTGCACAGTGCGACGGTAATTGGCCCCGACGCTGTGTTCACTGATGCGCTGTCTACTTCAGTATTTGTCATGGGTGTGGACAAAGGGCTGCGCCTGATAGGTTCGTTGCCGGACTATGAAAGCATCGTCATTGATGCTGATGGCCAAATCTATTATTCAGACGGCTTACAGCAACCAAATCCATAACAGGCCGCAAAAAAATCCGCTTTGTCGCCGAATACAGACGAATTTTCACTTTAAATTCAGTTTGATATGCCTATCATGGCTAATCTGTTGGTGGGCTAATAAGACCTCCCCTCTTGCGGCCGGGGCAGGCTGTTACCTGCAACCAAAAATATCTGGAAAACAGGGCTATTTAACGTAATCTGTAACGGTTACGCGCCACACGTATCCCGTTGAGGCGAGAAAAATCGTGCATTTCGAGGCTTCGGAGCAGGCCATTATGTTTAGACAAGACCGGCCATTTGTGACGATCGTCACGCCTCCAACCCGGCTTGGGCTGTCACCATGCGCGTTGTAGTTCCGCTGTTTCAGGACATGGATCGATCCTGGCTGATATGACAAGGAATGAGATGATGAAAATGAAGAACTTACTACTGGGTCTGACGTTAAGCGTATTTGCGGCCGCAAGCCTGGCTTCATCGGGTCTGACCGGGCAAGCAGCGCCTGACTTTGCGCTCAAAAGCAGCAATGGCGACAACCTGCGACTTTCCGAGTATCGCGGCGACGTTGTCATGGTTAATTTCTGGGCGACCTGGTGCGGCCCCTGTCGCCAGGAAATGCCGCTGCTGGACGAACTGTATTCGCGCTATGAGCGCGTTGGTTTCAGATTGCTCGGCGTCAATATTGATGACGATTCCCGCAAAGCTATGAACATGGTGTCTGAGCTCGGCGTCAGCTTTCCTGTGTTGTTCGACGCTCGCAAGGAAGTCAGCAAACTCTACGAGGTCGAGGCGATGCCGGTCACTGTCCTCATCGATCGCGAGGGAACCATCCGCTACGTACATCATGGCTATAAGCCGGGTTATGAAGATAAATACCTGGACCAGATTCGCTCTCTACTGAGGGAGTAACCGAGACCGATCGGTTCGCAGGAGATTAATGGTGACAAAACGATTTCTGATCAGCTTCGCGGCTAGCCTGGTGTTGGCGTTCGGTGCTACTACGATTGCGCAGGAGCAAGCGCCAACGGATGCGGATGCTGAGTCACGCGAGCAATTTCGCAGCCTTGACGAGGATGTGCAGGACCTCAAAAAAGAGGTGCTGGACCTAAACCGGGACTTGTTCCTGCTTGAGGAAGAGCTGCTGTTCCCGGCGAATTCGCAAGTGGCGTTTTTCATATCGATGGACGTTGGAGAATACTTTGAGCTCGATTCAGTCAATCTGAAAATCGATGGCAAAGAGGTTTCTAACTACCTCTACACAGAGCGTGAGGTTGGCGCATTGGTTCGCGGCGGAGTGCACCGGTTGCATATGGCTAATCTCAAAACTGGCGACCATGAACTCATCGCTGTTTTCACGGGCGCAGGTCCACATACCCGGGATTATCGGCGCGGTGCCACATTGATGTTCAAGAAGGGCATCGGTGCCAAATATCTGGAACTCGAAATCACCGATCGTGTGAAGAAACAACAGCCAGAATTCGTCATCAAGGAATGGGAGTGATCGTTGGCGAATTGCCGCTCTACTGTTGTCGCACTATGCCTGATACTCGTGGCATCAGTGCAACCGGCCAAAGCGGCCGCGGACAATACTGATCCAATCGTTGTCAGGGATCCGCACTATGGCGAGGTCCTTTTCTACTTTTATCAGAATGACTATTTCCCAGCCATCGTCCGGCTTTTGGCGGCGCAAGAGCGGTCTCAACTCGATGAGCATGCAGAACAGGCCGAATTACTTCTCGGCGGTATGTACCTGTCATATGGCCACCATCTCGAGGCGGCCGACATCTTTGAACGTCTGCTGGCCGACAATGTTGCACCGGAAGTTCGCGACAGGACGTGGTTCTTTCTAGCCAAAATCTGGAGGCAACGCGGCTACCTGGACAAGTCTCAGCAAGCACTCGCGAATCTCGGCGACACATTGCCGGTTAATTTATGGCGTGAAGCGCAAATGCTGCAAGCGCAAATCTATATCGATAGTGCCCAATACGATAACGCTATTGCCATGTTGCAGGCATGGGAAGGAAGGACGGAGTGGGCAAGTTACGCGAAATTCAATCTGGGTGTAGCGCTAGTTCGCAACGGGCAGGTTGATGCGGCGTCCCGCATTCTCGACGAACTCGGTGGTATCGATCCATTCAATGAAGAGCTGACATCACTGCGCGACAGAGCAAACCTCGCGCTCGGTTATTCACTTCTTCAGGACGGACAGCCGATGGCAGCAAAAAGACCATTGCAACGCGTTCGGCTGGAAGGACCGTTTTCCAATAAGGCTCTGCTGGGTGTCGGCTGGGCAGACGCTGAAGTTGAGAACTTCAGCCGCGCGCTAGTGCCATGGATGGAGCTGCGTGGCCGCGACTTGCTCGATGCAGCCGTGCAGGAATCCATGCTCGCTATCCCCTATGCGCTCGCGAAGCTCGATGCGATAAGTCAGGCAGCGGATCACTACCTCAATGCCATCGAAGCTTTCTACGAGGAAGCCAATCGTATTGACCGGACGATCGGCTTTATTGAGTCCGGCGACGTATTCGAGCAGTTTCTTGCCGATGATCCACTGGATAGCACTGGCTGGTACTGGCGGCTTGAGGAGTTGCCGCAGGGCCCTGAAGCTCGCTATTTGTATCATTTGCTGGCAACGGACGAGTTCCAGGAAGGCCTCAAGAATTACCGTGACCTCAATTACCTGAACAAAAACCTCGAAGATTGGCGGCAAAACGTCGACGTCTTCGCAAATATGCTGGAAACGCGAATCGAGGCTTATGCCGAGCGTTTGCCCAGAGTAGAGGATGCCCTGGGTCGTGCCGATGTTGATGCAATGATTGATCGGAAACTGGAATTGGATTCCGTGCTCAATGAGATAGAACGAAGCAATGACTGGTTGGCGCTCGCATCAGAGAGTGAATTTGGAATGTGGGGCGAGATCAGTGGGCTTGAGAATACGCCAGCATTGACTGCGGACATTCCGGAGGCCGCCGAGGTTAGCGACAAAATAAGCCTGCTCAAAGGTGTGCTGCAGTGGCAGCTTGAAGATGATTTCAATGATCGGCTGTGGCGTATACGCCGCAATGTCCGGCAAACCGGAGGAGGTTTGGTGGACACGCAACGCTTGAGGCGTCAAATCGACGACACGATGCGTAAGGAACCACTTCGTTTCGCGGACCTGAGGAATCGCGTTTATGGATTGGAACCGCGCATCGACGGAATGAAACTCCGGGTCGCCGGTGCCATGGCTGATCAACGCGAATTCTTGCAGTCTATAGCGGTCGGCGAGTTGCGATCGCAGAAGCAACGGCTCGATGTCTATACCGTGCAGGCGCGGTTCGCGCTTGCCGCGATCTATGACCTCGCCGCCACGGAAGTTGAGTCTGCGCCGTGAGTACTCGTCATATCTTGATACTTGCCCTCGTTGCTGCAGCCGTCGCGTTGGGCCCTGCGGCTGAAGCTGCCAAGGTCAAGAAGCGGGACACGATCGAGAGTCTTGAGAAAAAGACGGTTGAGATTCGTCCGGGCAAGGTCATTGCTCAGAGTACGAATTTGGCTCGCGACAATTACCGTGCCTTCCTGGATCTGGTTTCAGATGATCCCGAGTTGCGCGCGGAAGCGATGCGACGCCTCGGCGATCTGGAACTCGATGCAACTGAGGCTGAGCAGCTTGCTGCCAACATCGATACCCTGAACCACGCGAGTTTCAATAACGCTGTTCAGCTCTATCAGCAGCTGCTTGAGGCGTACCCGGATTACCGCCGTAACGACACGGTCTTGTATCAATTGGGTCGTGCGTACGAGATTGGCGGTCGAAACGACGATGCACTTGATGTGCTAAACGAGCTGGTGGCGCGCTTCCCTGACACGCCGTTGATCGATGAGGTCGAATTCCGTCGCGGTGAAATGCTGTTCATTCGCAAGCAATACAACGAGTCGGAGATGGCTTACCGGGCCGTCATTCGTTATGGCGAATCTTCGCGCTTCTACGAACAGTCGCTATATAAACTGGGCTGGTCTCAGTTCAAGCTCGCATGGCACGAAGACAGCCTCGATCCGTTCTTTGAATTACTCGACCGCAAGCTCCGAAATATTGAACTGCAGGATGGCGACCGAAAATTCGAACAACTAAGCCGGCCGAACCAGGAGCTGATCGAAGACACGCTTCGCGTACTGAGCATCAGTTTTTCCTACATGGAAGGCCCTGCCAGCATCGACAAGTACCTCAATCAGCGCGGTCAGCCGGCATACAATTACATTATTTACAGTAACCTCGGCGATCTGTATCTCGAGAAACAGCGATTCGTCGATGCCGCGGAAGCTTATGAGGCATTCGTCGAGCAAGACCCATACCATCCGAAATCGCCGATTTTGCAGTTTGAGGTTATTGAAGCGTACAAACTTGGCGGCTTCCCCAGTCTTGTCCTCGAGGGCAAGAAAGGATACGTCGATCGTTACGGCATGGACGGCGGCTTTTGGCTGCGCAATCCTCGCAATGAGAACGCCGCCGTCGAGGCCTACCTGAAATCCAATTTGAATGATCTGGCCCAGTATTATCACGCGGAGGCGCAGCGTGACGGGAAACGCTCGGACTTCGAGGAAGCGGCACGCTACTATCGCAAATACCTGGCGTACTTCCCGGGCGAGTCCGACACAGCAAACACCAACTTTTTGCTTGCCGAAGTGCTATTTGAGAGTGAGCAGTTTGAGGATGCGACGATCGAGTACGAGCGAACGGCTTATGAGTATCCGTCGCACGAGCGCTCCGCCGAGGCGGCTTATGCAGCGATACTCGCCTATCGCGAGCACGAAGCAACAATCACAGGTACGACCAAAGACGCTTGGCACCAGCGCTACCTCGACAGTGGGCTGAAATTCGCTGACACTTTTCCCGAGCATCCCGAGTCTGGAGCAGTATTGACAACGGTCGCCGAAGACCTGTTTGCCCGCAACGAGTTTGATCTTGCGATTGCGGTAGGGCAGGCCGTTGTAGCGAAACAGCCGCCAGCAGACACACCGCTCGTACGTACCGCGTGGACGGTAATCGCGCACTCGCAGTTCGATCTGGATAATTTCGTATTCGCTGAAGAGGCTTACTACCAACTGCGTAATTACACGCCGGTTGATGATCAGGAAGCAGGGCAGGAGATCAAGGATCGCATCGCGTCATCGATTTACAAACAGGGCGAGCAAGCTCGTGACGCAGGAGATCTCGAGACAGCGGTCACTCACTTCAGGCGCCTGGGTCAGGTAGTGCCTGATTCCGATATTCGTGTTACAGCCGAGTACGATGCAGCAGCTGCGCTTATTAACCTCGCTGCCTGGGACAGAGCATCCGGTGTTCTGGAGCAATTCCGGCGGGACTATCCAGACAGTGAGTTTGCAGGCGACGTGACGCAAAAACTCGCTGTAACCTACCTCAATTCAGGCCGTGCGGTCGAAGCTGCACAAGAGTTTGAACGCATCTCAGTTGCTGATGCGAGCACTGAAGACGTGCGGCGTGAAGCCATCTGGAAGGCCGCAGATCTCTACAAGGAAAGCGGCACGATAAGCAGCGAGCACCGCGTCCTGGAAGACATCATTGCCCGATATCCGAATCCACTATCTGAATCTATTGAGGCGCGCTATCGCTTACTCGAGATCGCGCGCTCCAGCGGTGACGCTGCAACAGTCACAACAAGACTTGAAGAACTCGTGCAGGCAGATGCTCTGGCCGGGACGCAGCGGTCTGACAGGACACGTTACCTGGCTGCAGTCTCATCTCTTGAGTTGGCGGAGCCTGTTCGTCGTCGCTTCACGGTGTTCAAGCTAGGTCAGCCGCTCGCCGAGAGTCTGAAGATCAAGCGTTCGCTCATGGAGGACGTTATTGCCGAGTACACCTCCGCCGCCGACTACGGCGTTGCGGAAGTCACGACGGCAGCGACCTTCAGGCTTGCCGAGGTGTACGAGCAATTCAGTGCCGATTTGATGGCATCGGAGCGCCCGGGCGATCTCGATGAGGCAGCATTGGAACAGTACGAGTTATTGCTCGAAGAGCAGGTTTATCCGTTTGAAGAAAAGGCAATCGATCTTTACAAAGCGAACGCCGACCGCACGACCGACGGCGTCTATGACGAATGGGTCAGGGAAAGTTTCGAGCGTCTGGCGGGCTTGATGCCTGGACGGTATGCAAAGGTGGAGCGTAGTGAAGATGTGGTTACAGCGTTATATTAATCTGGCATCGCGGTTGCTGATAGCGGCGACCATTGTCGCTGTTGCAGGCTGCGCTTCGTCGGGTCCAGGGAAGACGGCGGATGATCGCCAATCGAGGCCCGTAGCAGCGGCACAGGGCGGTGCTGAACAGCCGTTGCCAGAGATTCCGCCACAGGCATTGACGATGTTTGAGCAGGCGATCGCGATCATGGCAGCGGGCGATTTTGTCGATGCTGAGCTGCGTTTGAAGGAATTTATGCTGCAATATCCGGGTTATCCGGGTGCACATGTCAACCTGGCCATCATTCATTCACAAAATGGCAATGATCAGGCCGCGCAGGATTCCGTCGACAGAGCGCTGGCACTTGACCCCGCTCATCCGGCCGCATTGAACCAACAGGGCATGCTACTTCGCAGAAATGGGAAATTTCTTGAAGCAGAGGCCGCTTATTTGAAGGCCGTCACATCTTCACCGGACTACGCCTTGGCACACTACAACCTTGGCGTTCTGAATGAATTGTATCTACAGCGCCTGGACGTCGCGCTGCAGCATTTTGAGGATTATCAGCGAATTGTCGGCGACGACAAACAGGTCGAAAAATGGATAGCGGACCTGACGCGCCGGGTAGCGGCGAATCAGCGGACGTCAAACGTGGCGGAATGACGGACATGAGTGCCAGGAAATTCAGAGTATTCGGCCCCGAAATCATGCTTGCCATGTTGTTGGCGACGTTTGCCGCCTTTGCCCAGGACGGAACGGAGGAGGAGTCACTTGAACCCGCTATTGATACCTCAGCCGATATTGAGCCCGCCGTCGATACCTCCCGGTCGATCGATGATGAGCGTGACGCGGTAGGGCCAGCTGTTTCATCGGCGGTAATCGCTGCCGACGTTACCAGGCAGGAGTCCGGGAGCCAGGTAATGGACAGGCTGGAGCTGGGGCGTACTGAGATTACGGGTAATCAGGAATTGCCGAAGGTGCTGTATATCGTGCCCTGGCAAAAGTCCGATCCTGGTGACTTGATGGGACGACCGGTGAACACGCTGTTAGACGAGGTGTTGGCGCCGATCGACAGAGAAGAGTTTATTCGGCAGGTCAAATATTACGACGACCTGCATGGAGACGAACAAGAGTAGAGACGACTTTGGTCGTAACATTTTTTTGGTGCGGCTCAGGCCGCGAAATGTTCTAAGAGGAGCAAGACCATGGGCACATTTGTGCGTTTTTTTCAGGAAGGTGGTGCATTTATGTATCCGATCCTGTTTGTATTTGCATGCGGCGCCGCGATCGCTATTGAGCGCTGGATGTATTTAACGATGTCAGGTGCGAGCAATCGCGCTCTTTGGAAGAAAATAGTGCCGTTTCTTAAGGCCGGCAACTTCCAGGAAGCGGCTCAGCACACATCGAAATCGAAGGCTGCAATCGGCTCGATCCTGACTTACGGTTTGTACCGCGTTAAATCTGCGCGGCGCCGCGACGATATTGAGAAAGCGATGGAAGAGAGCATGATGGAAGTGTTGCCACGCCTTGAAAAGCGTACGCATTACATCGCCACGCTTGCCAATATTGCGACATTGCTCGGACTGCTCGGCACTATTATCGGCCTGATCAATGCGTTTACTGCGGTATCGAACGCAAACCCTGCCGACAAGGCGGATTTGCTTTCAGCGTCGATCTCGGTCGCGATGAACACGACGGCATTCGGATTGATGGCTGCGATTCCCTTGTTGCTGATCCATGCCTTGTTGCAGACAAAGACGAACCAGCTTGTAGATAGCCTCGAGATGGCGAGCGTCAAGTTTCTCAACGCCGTCACCGAACGTCAGCTTAAGACGTCTGGAGCGTAAGCATGATTCGTCGCCGCGGCGGTGGTCGTCATCACAACGATGACACGGCCGACCTCAATATCACGGCCTTTATGAACCTGATGGTTATTCTGGTTCCATTCCTGCTGATTACAGCGGTGTTCTCGCGTTTGGCAATTCTCGAATTGAATTTGCCAGGCTCCTCAACCGAGCCCGTGGATCCGCAGGAACAGACATTTCAACTGGAAGTCATTATTCGCGAAGGCAAGATTGAAGTTGGCGATCGCAATCAGGGGCTGCTGGGGATCTACCCGAGCAACGAAGAAGGCGACTACGACTTCGATGCCCTGAGCAGCAAGTTGTCCGAGCTGAAAGACAAGTATCCGGACAAAACCGATGCATCAATATTGCTCGAATCCGACATCGCGTACGACACTCTCGTGCAGGTAATGGACCGAGTGCGAATTGAAGAAGAGGTTGAAGAAGAATCAATCGTTCATAACGATTTATTTCCTGATATCTCGATTGGTGACGCGCCAGTCATGCAGGAAGGGGCGTAAGCAATGGTTAAATCGGCTCGTGCAAAACGCATGGAGAAGCACCACAAGCGCAACAAAGGCGCCGGTGCCCTCAATCTCGTTTCGCTGATGGATATCTTCACGATCCTGGTGTTCTTCTTGCTTGTTAATTCGTCAGATGTTGAAACACTGCCGAACACGAAAGACATACAGCTCCCGGAATCGATAGCCGAAGACAAGGCTAAAGAGTCCGTCGTTATCATGATCGGCGAGGAAGATATCCTGGTACAGGGTGAAGCCGTGGTCAAAGTTGCAAATGTGATGGCAACAACCGGCAACGATATTCCGGAATTACGTGAGGCGCTCAAATCGCAAAACGACAGAGTATTGCGGCGTACGGCACAAGACGACATTGCCGGGCGTGAAGTCACCATTATGGGTGACAAAGACATCCCATACCGGCTGCTGAAGAAAGTCATGGCGACATGCACGGAGTCGGATTACGGACAAATTTCTCTTGCGGTACTGCAGAAGAGCTCGGACAAGCTCGATAGTCTGCAGGCAACGCAGTAGGGACACAGGTTAGAGCTTAGGAGTAGCGCGTGGATCTACCGTTCTACAGAGAATACGAACTGCCCTGGTCTTCGGATTCGAACCAGGATCGCAAGTTCCAGCGCTTGTTGGGCATTACGTTCCTTATTGTTCTGGTGCTTGGGTTGATTTGGCCGTTTTTACCGACACCGGAACGCGATCCTAACGAGATTGAGGAAATTCCGCCGCGTATTGCGCAGCTATTGCTCGAAGAAAAACCATTGCCGCCGCCACCTCCGCCGCCAAAGGAAGAAGAGCCTGAACCTGAGGCCGATGAACCCGAACCGGAGGAGGTCGTTGAGACCGAACCGGAACCGGAACCGGAGCCCGTGCCAGAGCCAGAGGTTGATTTAACCGAAGTTGCACGCGAACAGGCACAAGCAGCATTGATGCCTTTCGCAGCGGATCTTGCCGATCTTGTGGACCAGGAATTGCTCGACAAGGTTGCAGACGATCGTGAGCTTTCTGCGTCTGTTGGCGAAGCTGTGCGTAACGAACGCTCGATGATCACTTCAAAGGTCGGCACCGCATCTGGCGGCATTAACACCGCTGAAATGAGTCGCAATACAGGTGGTTCCGGAATCGCTGGTCGCTCGACGACCCAGGTCAAGAACCCGGTTGCCGGGATCGGGCCCGCGGGTGGCGCAAGCCGCACTGGTACCAGCGGTAAGGCATCGCGTTCGCGAGAAGAGATTGAGCTCGTCTTTGATAAGAATAAGGGTGCTATATTTGCGCTTTACAATCGTGCTTTGCGTAACGATCCATCACTCGAAGGCAAAGTAGTACTTCGCCTGACGATTGCGCCTAATGGCCAGGTTACGTTCTGCGAGGTTATATCCAGTGAGCTCGGTGATCCAGACCTTGAGAATAAGCTTGTACAGCGTATTAAGTTGTTCCGCTTTGAGGCCAAAGACGTCGAAGCAATTACAACGACGAAACCGATCGATTTCTTCCCCGCGTAAGAAAGGAAACCCAATAATGACCAGACCGACCGCATCGGTAGTCGGCGTTTTTCTATGGCTGCTTCTTCCGATGACCCTCCTCGCGAACAACGACGTTGAGCAACTCATTCAGCAAACCGAAATCAAGGAAGGCCCTGTTGCCGTTCGTGACATGCCCGGCTGGGAGACGCCCGACAAGATCCTGGTGCGTGAGCTTGCTCCCGGGTTCGTGGATGGTCTGCAACAGGCATTTCCAGATGTTGAATTTGTCGCGGTTCCATCGCGTGACGAAGCGATCAGGCATGTAGCCGGCGCGGACGCGATTATTGGCTTCTGTAGCGCAGACCTGTTGGATGCTGCTGTTGATGCGAGCTGGATCCAGGTTTTCAGTGCCGGGGTCGAAAGTTGCGTAGCCCTTGAGCAGGTTGGGAGTGCAAAAGTTGTATTGACGAATATGCAGAAAATGTCCTCACCCGTGCTCGCCGAACATACTGTAGCGATGGTTATGGCTCTGGGTCGTGGTCTAGTCTCATACGGCAAGCTGATGGCTACTGGCGAATGGCGGCGAGGTGGCCCGGCAGCGCCGAAGATGCAGGAAATCTCGGGAAAGACCTTGCTCGTCGTGGGGCTTGGCGGTATCGGCACCGAGGTTGCTCGACGTGCTGCGGCGCTCGGTATGCGCGTGGTTGGTACGCGCCGGAGTTCGCGAGATGGGCCGGAATTCGTAGACTACGTTGGCCTCTCCAATGAGTTGCACGAGCTAGCCGCCGACGCCGATTTCATCGTAAATGCTCTGCCACTGACGCCGGAAACAAGCGGAATATTCGACCAGGCTTTCTTTGCGGACGCGAAGCAGGGCAGCTATTTCATCTCGGTGGGCCGAGGCGCCAGTGTCGTGACTGATGATCTGCTCAA
>JAOTUU010000050.1 GCA_029863705.1 Gammaproteobacteria bacterium | reverse complement strand
CCTTGGTGCTGCTGCCCTCGGGAGGCGAGGCGGGCACCGTTTCTTCGCGTACGTTCTCACGCCAGTCGGTGTCTGGCTTATCGGGTAAGGGTAAGAAGAGGTACTGGCTTTCACGAACGGTACGCACCATGCGTTGCATGGCGAAACGACCGTTCTCCGTCAGGCGGTTACGTTCCTGAATCGCCGCCTGTGTTTGTGCGAGCTCTCCCATGACGGCAGACACGCCCGAGACGATAAGAGCACCCAGAGCAACGGCGATGAGTAACTCAACTAGCGTGAACCCCGATTGTTTACGATACGCGGTCATTGGGCGACAAGCGTTTCGGTCGCCAGGACGGTGCCTTCAATCTCGACGCGGACCCACATGAGATACTGATCTGTGCCGGTAAAAGAATCGTTATCTGCGTCCGCGTCATCGCCGTCATACAAAGACAGGAAGACCAGCCTGCGGTTGGTCGAGGCCGGCAGATCCGAGTAGCTGCTTGGGGTGGCTTCGCTGCCTGCCGCTGTCGCTGCTGCTTCGAGCGCTGAAAACGGCTCGGCGAGCACTTCTTCGAGCTTCGCGATCAAATGCATGTTCTGTACGGCGGCATCCTCATGGACTCCTGCACTGACGGATGCTGTGCGCACTGCATCCATCATCGGTACGAGACTGACCGCAATCAGCGCGGCGGCGATCAGCACTTCGACGTAGGAGATTCCCGATTGCCTGCCGCTACAGCGCTTGCGCCTATTCATTGGACAGTCACCCGGCCGGTTATGCCATCCAGCCTGACCACTCGGGAGAGTTGTCCAAGCGTTAGCGTTACGTCGAACTGGTCGAGAAGTATATTGTCCGGGTTCGCACACCAGGGCGTGCCGCTGGCATCGAAATAGATGTTGCCGGTTTGGTTACAGGTTCCACGAAATGTCGCGATACGGGTCATGGTCCCGCCAAAGGCGAACGGTCGTTGTTCGAACTCTCTGTCGTAGAGGTGCTTGTCGACGGAATGGTATATGTCGTACACGAGCGTCGCCGGCGTGGTTGCGTTATCCATGCTGAATACGCGAATACGTTTAGTGCCGGAATGCTGGCGAAAACCTCGCGCAACTCCGAGGCGCATCGCCTCGCCACGTGCGAAACGAATAGCATCGGCGACTTCAGTTGCTACGAGATCCAGCGTCGCGGCATCACCAGAAGAACTGGATGGCATTGCGACTGTCGCTATGAGTCCCACGATAATGGCGATCACGAGCAACTCGAGGAGAGTGTAACCTCGTTGCGTCGTCGTTCGCATCAGTTCCACTCAGCGGTCGGGCCTGTTCCTCCGATCGGATCAGCATCGGAAAAGGACTGACGCAACTCTTCGTCAATACCGGTAGCACGTTGCTGCAGTTGGCGATCGAGCTTCTCGATTTCCGACTGTGGCTCAGTGTTCCATGGCCCGTTGATTTCACTCACGATCCGCGGCGTGATGACGACGATGGTCTCCGTGTTGACCGAAGTCACTTCGCGATTGGAAAACAAAACCCTGATGCCGGGTATCCGGCGCAAGACCGGGACACCTTTACGGGATTCGCTGAGCGTTTGTTTTATCAGCCCGCCGATAAATATCGATTGTCCGCTGCCGACCAGCAACCGCGTCGTTACTTCCGTTGTTGTCTGCGATGGTATGCCGTTGGCGTCCACGACTCCGGTGCTCACTTCCGGGTGGATATCCATCATGACCCGGCCTTCACTGTCGACATGCGCGGTAACGCGGAGGATTACGCCGGACTCCAGGAACTCGACGCTCTCAGTCGTCACCTGGTTGATCGTTGTGGTTACCTTGTATCCTCTCCGGTCGCCGACGACGACTGACGCTTCCTGGTTTTCCAGTGCCAGCAAATTTGGTGTCGACAACGTGCGAATACGGCCGTCTTGCTCCAGTGCGCTCAACATCGCGGTGAAATTGTAGTTTGCGACCTCAAAGAAAAGGCCAGCGGATCCGGATGAACCGGCATTTGCCAGCCCGCGAGTACCGACAGTTCTTGTGCCGTCGGCGTCCGTAAAGAAGTTGCTCCAGTCGATGCCGTACGCATCTTCCGAGTTGAGTGTCACTTCGAGAATCTTGGCCTCGATGAGTATCTGCTTCGGCTGTTGGTCAATTTCGCTCACGAGCGTTGCGATTTGGCGGAGCGATGCCGGAGTATCTTCCACCATCAGAATTTTGCTCTCGATCAGCGTCCGCAATTCACCGTACTCGGACAGGTATGGTCTTAGCATCTCCTGTAGCTGCGCCGGATCGGCATATTGAATGTGAAATGTACGGACTTCGGTGAGATCACTTTCCGCATAGGCGCCGACTTCATTTCGCTCGACGATAAAGTACGTTCCGTTTCTGCGTTCGGCAGCGTAGCCCGCGGCGTTTGAAATGGAACGAATCGCCTCGCTCAACGGCACGTCGTAGAGGCTGAAGGATACCTGGCCGGCGACGCCTTCAGAGAGCAGGATATTCACACGCTCGGCGCGAGACAGCATCTCCATGACTTCAGCGAGCTCGGTATCGCGTATGACCATTGAAATCAGTGGCTCTTCCGTTTGCGCATTGGCCGCAACGGTCGTCAGGGCGAATAGCAAAACGAGGTGTGCCAGCCATCCCGGCGCGCGACGTATTTGGTTTTGCTTACTCATCGCTCTTCCCCTGGTCCGGTTCGTAAAGAGAAAAAACGACTTTCTCGCCTTTCCTGTTGAATGTAGCTGTGCCTTCCCCGACATCGAGCAATCGATAACCGTTTGAACTTTCACCGATTTGCAAAATCACTCCGCCGAAGTCGACTATCGATTTTGGCCCGGCAACGAGAACTGCCCTTAATTCGGTATTGTCGCCCCTTGTCAAAACGTCGTTCACGCTTGCTGCAGCGGCGAACAATTCTGTAATTGCCGGTCGCGCGAATGGATTTCGTAGCAATTCAACTTGCGGCTCTGTGGCTTCCGCAGTTGCGGACGTGAAAGTGCTCATCGCTGTGACCACGAGCATTGCGTTTCGGAGTACTGCCGTCATCTCAAAGCCCTGTAGGTCGCCATATCCAGTTTCACCGACAGCCGCGGGCTTCCTGAGGCATCGTTCATCGGATTCATTTCATATTGTTTGATCAGAACAAAGCCCAATTCACTACTGACGTCTTGTAACCACTTGTACATATCGAAGTAATCGCCGGCGAGGCTCACCCGAAACAGGATTTCGTGAAACGACTCGATTGTGGCACCGGCAGACGGCTCAATACCGACAAGCTGCACGTTGTTCTGCCACGACAGCTTCTGTAGTTTTCCTATTACATGGGCCTCGATCTGTTTCTCGGGCAGGCTGGCCATGTCGCCATGCAGGCGGCGTTGCAGCGATTCGATATCGCCACGTAATTGAGCGATTTGGTTATCCAGCAATTCTCCGCTTTCAACCACCTTGCTTAGCGTGCTTTCTGTTTTTGCAATGTCGAGATAGACCTTGATTTTCGGCAATGTCAGGTAAGTAAAGAGGAGAGACGTTATCGCGAATACGACAAGCGCCAGGATCATCGCAAGCTCTCTCCGGTCGAATCGATTCAATACAGTGAACATCGCTAAATCGCCACTTCGGTATTGAGTACGATTGCAAGATCGAAATCGACGACGCTGGATTGAGTGCTCCGGTTCAGCGACGTTCGGCGAATCCTGACATCGTCAATTTCCGTCTGCTCAAACAGGCGTCTCACGAATCCCGACAACGCCGAGTGATCTCGCGCCTGACCCTGTATCGTCATATGCGTTTGCACGCGGAGGTCGTCAGCGGCGGCCTGGTCGACACCATCGGGCACGACAATAAAGTAACCCGTATTAACTGTCCGGGCTTCGCCGTCGACCACAACACCGGCCCTTTGGAACTGCCACTTAAGAAACCAGACATCGTCGCCTGTCAAAGCACGATCAATAGTAACGAACATTTTTTCGGCGGCAGCGCCGCTGCGAAGCCCTGAGAGCAAGCGAAATTGTCCCTCAAGGTCGGCTTTCTCCGAGCCCAGTTTTTCCAGGTCTGCCCGCTGCTGGGCGGTGATCATTTGCTGACGCTGTAGCGCTGCAACATTCGTCCGTGCGTAATCTGTCGCGGCGTCAATAGCGAATGAGCCCGAGACAAGAATTCCTATTAAGCCAGCAAGCGAAATTGCTGTGTACACAATCCAGCGCGATTGCCAACGCCGCGTGTGATAGGCCTGCGGAATGAGATCGATGTCACTCATTGGCCGACATTCCTCGTAATGCCAGGCCGACGGCCGTTGACATCTCGGCTGCCTGCCTGTCAGTGAGCGTTTCGACGCTTGCGGCGTTTTTTGCGAACGGCATGTGATCACAACCCAGAATTTCGACCGGCATTTTAGCGAGTGAGCTAAGCAGCGCCGTAGCACCCGGCCATAACGCCATTCCACCGACAATGAATATTCTTCTTTGCCCGTCGCCCTGACTTTCAGATTCGGCAAACAGAAAGGCCCTTTCGATCTCCCGCACAAGCTTCAGGAATTCCGGTTTTATGATCTCGACGAGTATCGCGGTCGTCTCAGCGTCGACGTCATCGTCGACCTCACCATTGCTATTCCGAGTCGAATCCAGGCCATTCTTCAGCATGAGGTCTTTTGCTACGTTCGTCGGCAGATCGAGTGGCTTCGCAATCGCATCCAGAACGCGTTTTTCGCCGAACTGTAACTCCTGGTCGGCGAGCAACCGGTGGCCGGATATCGTCGTGAGATGACTCGTGGTGCCACCAATGTTGATGACCAGGACGTTGTCTATTTTGTTCGTTGCGGGCCCGAATTCGACGAGTCGCTTGATTGCAAGTGGCCCGATTTCAAGAAAATCTATGTGCAGCCCCGCCGACGCCAGGCAGTCGAGGTAGCTGTTCACATTATCAAGACGGCTAATGGCGACCAAGGCAAGTTGATTGCCATCACGTGAGCCCATTCTTATTGGAACATAGTCGATGACATAGTCCGAAAGTGCGCCGTCAACCCGATCAGCCATAAGTTGGGCAATGCTGCTTGCTTCGTTCTTCGCCGCGTTCGCTGGATACGAAACTGCCATTACCCGCACCTGTTCCGGCGGCATTGCCGATACAACACTCCTGCCACGAAAGTTTCCTGAGCGCATGGCGCGACGAACCAATTTACGAATCGCGGCAGGGGCTGCTATGAGTTCTGCGCGGGTCCCCGGATAGGCCAGGGATTCTCTGGCGCGTATGCCAATGTTGCCATCGGCGAGCGTCTCAAGTTGCACGAGGTGAATGTGGTTTTGCGTGATATACACGCCAATTGACCCGAATGCGACAGCTTTCGGCGTGGGTCGTCGGCGGTCAATCCATTGGCTTAGCGCGCTCATAGCTTTGCCGAAGCCGGAACCGCCGTGGCGAGTTCCTCGACTTGCGATTCGCTACCGGGCGGCGCGCCAATCCGCCTGTCCTTTGCCTGGTAAAGAGCTTTATCCGCCTCTTTGTACAACACTTCCAAATCGGCAAGCTGATCAGCTTGCTCAGATGCAAAACCAACGCTGACAGTCACCGCTGTGCCATCGCATTTGGCCAGCAGTATTGGGTCAGTAGCGAGATGATCGAGACAGCGGCCAATCATCTTGCTGAATCCATCGCCTGAATAGACGATCGCAAACTCGTCTCCGCCAAGCCGGATTATGTGGGCGTCTCCAGGTAGCGTCTCGACGAACTCCTTCGCAAGGCGCTGCAGAATCAGGTCCCCATGATGGTGCCCGTACGTGTCGTTGAAGTGCTTGAAATAGTCGATATCCAGCAATGCGAACTGCACACACTCCCTCGTGTCGTAGCAACGCTGCGCGAAGTCGTCGAAATTTTGCTCAATGTAACGCCGGTTCCACAGGCCGGTCAGGGGGTCGCGCGTAGAAATAAGTTGTAGTTCGCTATACGCATCTTCCAGCTTGAACCGTGTGCGAATATCGTGTCTGCGGACGATTGCATTTCGAATGATTGTCAGTATTGCTGTCGTCGCCGATGCGACGATAAGAAACTGCACGGTCCACAGCGTTTCGACTTCGAAGCGGTTGTCCACACCGAGCAACGAAAATGTAAACGTGACGTAGGTCAGGGCAACGACTATAGAGGCTTCGCGAAGCCCCCAGGGCACGATGGGCATCACCATGAACAGCAATACAATGCTCGACATGAGGCCTGCGTTAAACGAGCCACTGCGATGTGCGATCGCCATAATTGCGACACCGGTAAAGATCAGCAGAAGCATTCCGAGCAGGTTTAGGGCCGACAAGTCCGAGACGAATCTTGTTGACCAGATGACGTGCAATGACAACAGCGCCAGCAAGGCAAACGTGTACAGGAAGCTGCCGTGTAGACCCAGTTTCTGATAGAGGGCGATTGCAGCGATCTGTATCAAGAGCGACACGAGTGCCATCACGATGATGCCCTTGCGAAGTTCTTCCTGCATTACGCGCTCGGCGAAGCCTGTCACGGCGGCTTCGCCAAACTCGGTCGTCGTCCAGACGTTTGACAGCAGTTTGAGACTCCTGCTCCACAACGTTGCCCTAAGTGAGCGCTGCTTTCCAGGACGCTCCAGAATGCGGGTACTCTTAAGCGGCTCGTTCATCGGCATGATGTGCGACCCACGTTGCTGGCGCCGTCGCCCTTACTTACTCACCTAGTAGGTGGAGTAAGCAATACCGGCCGAATCAAGGTTCGTATCGTTGGCGATAATCTTTCCGGCGACCGAATCGTATTTCCAGCCGAGACCAGCGCCATCAGCTGTCATCTCCAGGTTGCCTGTCGCGACGATAGCGAAAACGTCAGAGCCAGTAATCGGATTGGCCGGCAAGACGTCTTCCTGGATGTACGGACCGAATGCGAAACCAGCGTCCGGTAGACTACAAGTCTGGCCAGCCAGGTTTGAGTAGCGGGTGAGCTGATCTTCAATCGCCTGCTGGGTACCGGCAACACCTGTTCCTGCGGTGCCGGAACAGGTTCCGCCAGCTGCCGTATTTACGCCCGGATATACGCCATTGTGCTGCTGGCTATACAGATCGGTTGCCGAACGCATGGCTGACAGATTGGCCCGAAGAGCAGACTCTTGGGCATCAGTCGTTGTTGACGCGAACTGCGGAACGATAATCGCCGCCAGAATGGCAAGAATTATTGCAACGATCAAAAGTTCAACCAATGTGAAGCCTGATTGCTGCTTTGTGAGTGTTACGCGATGCATGAGCTGTCTCCAAAAAAAACGTCTTCGAAATCTACAAATATTCATGAAGAATTCAGCAAATATCGACGTTCACGAACCCGATCGTTCTAAGGCCGGGAGCGGCACTAGCTAAATTCGTCAAACCAAGTGAATTTTCCTATTCGAAGTCGATAAATACGTGCCGACAGTTCACATTTTCTTAAGTTAAGTTAAGCACTTGCACCAAAACTGACGTAAATGTGACATGGGACACATTTTTTACGGGGCCACATGGCCCGCGGGGCTAGGTGACCGCGCGTGACAGCTTGAAGATGGGCAAAATCAGGGAGCTCACGATAACGCCGACAATAACGCCCATGACCATAAGCATGATTGGCTCGGCCATCTTGGACATCGATTTGAGCCGTTTTGTAAGCTCGCGCTCATAGTAATCCGCGAGCCGTGACATCACCTTTGACAAGCTGCCGGTTTCCTCGCCAGTGGCGATCATTTGCTGCGCAAGCAAGGGAATCATGTCGTTCTGTCTGAAGCCAATCGCAACGCCGTTGCCCTGGCTTACCTGCTCCTCAATCGTGACAAAGAAGCGCCGAAAAATGCTGTTTCTGACGATATCGCGAGTCGCGATCAGCGTGTCGGTGATGTTGACGCCATTCGCCAGAGATAAGCTCATCACCCGCAGCGACTGTGTGAGGTAGACCTGCATAAAAATGTGTTTGATACCTGGCAGCGTAAGTTTTAGCCGATCAATAGTTTCACGCCCTGTCGGTTTGCGAGCCCACTGCAACGTCAGCATCGTAATGGCGGCAATCGCGGCTATCATTTGCATCCAGTAATCGCGTAAAAAATCGCTTGCGTGCATCAGGACAATGGTCGTCATTGGCAATTGATCGTGTATTTTGGCGAACATGACGCTGAATTTTGGAAACACAACCATCAGGACGAAGACGATGACGCCCAGGGAAAACAGGCTCAGGAAAATCGGATAGGACAGTGCAGAACGCACTGTATTATTGAGCTCTTCGGCTTGCTCATCCATGCGCAGAAGTTCTGCCAACACTTCATGTATGAAGCCGCCACCCTCGCTGGCTGCCACCAGGTTTACGTATGTCGTCGAGAAGACCTCTGGATGGTCAGCCAGAGCGGCTGAGAATGATCTACCTCCAGCAACACCGTTCTCTAAATCGTCGATGACAGATGCCATTGCAGGCAGTTGATCTTGTTGCTTCAGCAACACCAAGGCCTGGTGTAAATTGGCGCCGGTCTCCAGCATCAACGACAGTTGTTCGGTAAAGAACCTGCGGTCACTTGAAGAGACTTTGGGACGAAAGAACGACAAGGAAGTCGGCGCCGCCTTGGCGGCAGACGTCGCATCCTGTTTTTCAATAATGTCATTCAGTTCTATCGCCATTGCCGTTTCCTATAATACGATCGACCCGGATACCTCTTCGATCGTGGTCTTACCTTGAAGTACACGTTCCAAACCGTCGTGGAACAGACTCACGACTCCTCGTTTCTTCATAAACTCTGTCAGCTCGTCACGTCCCGGGTTGGACATGATCAGGTTTTGCAGCTCGTTGTCTGTGTTCAGCGTCTCGTGGATGCCCATGCGGCCTTTGTAACCGGAGTCGTAGCACTGGTGACAGCCCCTGCCGTGGGAAAGCCGAACCTTGCCGCGGTCCTGCCAACCATAGCGATCAACAATATTCGGCGGTGCGATGGATTCGGTGCGGCAAGACGGACAAATTGTCCTGATCAGGCGTTGGGCCACTACGCCGATGAGTGCGGACGACAACAGATAGGGCTCAACGCCCATATCCAGCATTCGGGTAACCGCGCCGACGCTGTCGTTGGTATGTAATGTGGACAGCACCAGATGGCCCGTCAATGCAGCCTGAACGGCAATTTCGGCAGTTTCGCGCTCGCGAATTTCGCCCACCATTATGATGTCCGGGTCCTGGCGCAATACATGTTTTAGAAGCTTTGCAAACCCCAGGCCGATGCCGTCTCGCACCTCATTTTGATTGATGATATCCATTTGATATTCAACGGGGTCTTCGATCGTGACAATGTTTTTTTCGATGCTGTTCAGGTAATTCAGAGCGCTATACAGGCTGGTCGTCTTACCGCTTCCGGTCGGGCCAGTAACGAGAATCAGGCCGTTATTCGATTGCAGCAATTCTCTGAACGTTTCCAGGTTCGTCTCCGACATGCCGAGGCCAACCAGGTCGAAAACGGATTTCTCCTTGTCGAGCACACGTAACACTACTTTTTCGCCGTGTAATCCGGGCAAAGAACTGAATCTGAGGTCCACGGATCGGCCCTGTGTAAATACCTGGATGCGGCCGTCCTGGGGCATGCGCCGTTCCGCGATATCGAGGTTAGCCATGACTTTGAGGCGAGATACCATGGGCGCGTGCAGTTCAATCTTGGGAGCCTGAAATTCGTACAAGACTCCATCAATGCGATAGCGAATTCTGGAATGTGTCCTGAAGGCTTCGATGTGAATATCGCTCGCGCCATCACTCACGGCGCGCTGAATCATTGCATTAACAAGGCTAATGATCGGGCTGCCAGCCGCCATCTCGTCGATTGCGGCATAGTCGTCGGACAAGTTGCTCTCGAGGATCTCAAAATCCTCGTCGACCATGCCGAGCAAATCAGCGACGTGCTCTGCATCTTGTCCCTGATCATTTATGGCCCGCATTATGTCTTCGCGACCCGCCAAAATCGGTCGAACACTGCAGCCGACACGTTCCTCGACTTCATCGAGGGTCGGTAATGACTGTGGGTTGGCTGTTGCCAGAAATAGCACACCACGGACCTTGAACATAGGCAATACTTTTAACCGTCGCGCGATTTGACCGTCGAGAAGCTGTACAACGGCCGGATCGTAGATGCGTGACCGAAGCTGGACAAAATGAATATTCAGTTGTTCGCTCAGTAGTTGCAGGACATCCTTATCGCTGGCCCAGCCTTTCGAGATAACGGTGCTACCGAGTCGCTTTCCGGTCTTCTTTTGTAGCGCAAGCGCTTCTTTTAATTGCGCCTCGGACAATAAGCCCGCTTCGACGAATAGCTCGCCAAGCCGTTTCCGTTTTGCCGCAGGCGAGTGTTCTTCAATTCGTCCGTCGTTTGCTGCCTCTTCGCCGACAACACTGATGTATTGGTCCGTATCGGTTACTCGTAAAATTTCCCGCGCAATGGGGCCGGCGTGTGAAACCTTAATCCATCCGCCCGCGCGAATAAGCTGGTCCTGATAATCAAGCATCGCCTCGAGGGCAGCGCTATTGAGGGATGGCACGCTGACGAGGTCAATTACAATCTGATATTCACCAGATTCGATTGCGTGTTCGACAGATGCGTGAAGCTCGGTGAGAAAGGCATCCTCGGTCAGAGAGCCCGTGGGCCGCAGCGTGGTTACCGCAGCGCCTTGCGTTCGGATAATTTTGGGAGCAGCTGATTCAGCTGCTATGCTCACGACGCAACCTCAGCCGACGAGAGCATTAACTCACGAAGTCGACCAGCAAAAGGCTCCGGCCGACCGATTCCATAACCCTGCACGTAATCTACGCCGATTTTCGTCAGGCACGACTTGATCGAATCGTTTTCGACAAATTCCGCTATCGTAAGCAACTGCATCGTATGCCCGACCTGATTAATCGCGGTTACCATTGCAGCGGAAGTTTCGTCAGTGACAATGTCTTTAACGATCGATCCATCGATCTTCAGATAGTCAACTGGCAGGCTCTTCAGATAGCCGAATGAACTAATCCCGGAACCAAAATCATCGAGCGAAAATGAGCAGCCAATTCGCTTCAGACTATCCATAAACCCAATCGCCTTGGCGAGGTGTGATACCGCCGCGGTTTCGGTTACCTCAAAACAGATACATTTCGCTGGTACGGTCGACGCCCCGAGTTCTGTGTGTACAAAGCGTAAAAAGTCCTTTTCGTTCAATGACTGACCTGACAGATTGATCGCGAACATACCGGCACGCAGTTGAGATTCGTCAAATTCGGATAACATTGCCAGCGTCTTGCTGACGACCCATCGGTCGACTGCCGGCATCAGGTGATAGCGTTCGGCCGCTGGAATAAAATTACCAGGGGCGAGTATTGCACCGTCCTTGTCTAACAGCCTCAGCAGAATTTCGGTGTGATGGGTCCGGTTGTCGGGATCCAGCGACTGAATCGGTTGACAGTAGAGCTCGAAACTATCTTCGGTCAGGGCTCTCTGAATTTCCGCAACCAGGTGCATTTGCTCTTCGCGACGAATCATGTCGGCATCATCTACCCGATAGGCCTCAACGCGATTCTGGCCTTGATCTTTTGCGACCGAGCACGCCAGCTCAGCAGTACCAACCACTTGCGCAACGCTGTTGCTTGTCGACGTCATCATGGCTACCCCGATGCTGACAGTCGCCTTAAAAATCCTGCTTTCGAAATTAACTTCAGTGTCTGCAATTGTGCGGCAAACTCGATTAGCAAAGTCAGCTGCGTTAGCAAACGAACAATTCTGCAATAGCACTCCGAACTCATCGCCGCCGAGCCGGCTAAGCGTATCTCCGTCCCGCACTTGAGATTCCAGGGTAGCACCAACAGATTGTATGATCGCATCGCCAGCCGCATGACCAACGGTGTCATTGACGATATGAAGTTGGTCTATGTTGATATGCAGAAGACACGTCTCGACGTCCCCGGACTGTGCATGTGTCAATGCGTTTTCGAGGAAATGCTCGTAACCGCCTCGGTTCATGAGGCCGGTCAGCGGATCGTAGTTAGCGACAATGATCTTTGACGCCTTCCGCGCCATCACGTGAAGGAGGTTTTTGTCACTATTGGAGAACTTGGTTTTCGCGTAGTCATTGGCGGTTGCCAGAATGCCGACAACGTCGCCTGCACTGTCGAGAATCGGGCAGCACAATACTCTGCACGGAACGCCTGGCAATAATCTAACTGCCATCGGATCCGACATCTCGTTAACTACGATGGATTTGCTATTCTCAAACACCCAATCATAAAGCGAGCCTGCTAAATGTGACTTGACAAACTTCGCGTTCGGTATCGGATTTCTGTGATGGTTGAAGGAGATCGTGATGTCTTTGTCCTTGAGGATCATGACCGACAAGCCGACGTTCAGATAATCAAGACAATTTTGTGTCAGGCTCTCCAGCGCCTCGCGCCCCTGCCTGAAATAGTTAACCTGATCTTCGGTGTGATAGACGAGATTGAGTTCTTCATAACGCTCCATCAACTCGTCGGCTATAGATTCAAGCTCCAGGTCCTGCACCATCTCATGCTGGACACACTCGATCACACAACTGAGTAACGGGGCGAGCGAATCGCGTTGCGCTTTTCCGTTAGTCAAAACAGCAACGGCGGCGATTACCTTGCTATGTACATCGCACAGACCTGCCGTCAGCAGAGAGCGCTCCTCCCCAGGCGCGGATTGCAACTCGAATTGTTGCTTCGAAGCCCAATCGGGTCGTCTGGCAGTTAGTCGTTCAACGGCTGGTAACAACTCGGCGTCACCAGCGAAGTCGAGAGACTGGATCGGGATACCGTCGACGCTGCATATCGAGACACCGTCGGCGTTTGGAATCAGTGCCCGGATGATGCGCGCGTAGCGATCGAGACTATCTACAGAGATCGGTGGTCTCATCGGACATCACCTGCGGCGATGGAAGTATTGGCATCAAAGATCTTCGAGATTTCGCTTCGCAATTTTCGAATGCTGATTGGTTTCTCGAGAAAAACCAGAAGTGAAATATCTTTTGACCATTCACGATGTTCGAGCGCCGTTAACGAAGTTGAAACAAATATCGGAAACTCCCGATCAGGCAGCTCTTCCTGAATACGCTGACATAACTCGCGGCCACTTAAGACTGGCATTTCAATATCGGTCACCAGTACGTCGGGGCGACTTTCCGCAATTTTCATCCATGCTGTTTCGCCATCCACCGCGACATCGACCTCAAAACCCTCTCTCTCCAACGCGCCGCGCATTACTCGAAGCACCATCGGCTCGTCGTCAACCAGTAATATTCTCTTCATAACTCAAATAGCCTGCTTCAGCAGTCCGACTTCTTTCCAGATTTCGATCACAAACTCTGAACCCTCGTTCGGCTTGCTGGTGACGTTTAGCGTGCCGTTGTGCAACTGGACGATATCGAGCGCCAAAGACAGCCCCAGACCGTGACCAACCCGCTTGCGAACTTCGGCATCTTCCGTTCGATAGAATCGCTGGAAAATCTTGTCTTGCTCATTTTCCTCGATGCCGATTCCCTCATCGCGAACAGCAATGCGCACCGTTTGTTCTGTCTCTACACACGACATGCTGATGACCCCGCCAGGCTTGCTGTACTTCACGGCATTGGTCAGCAAATTATTGATTGCGATGCGCAGAAGTTCCTTGTCCGCCATGATGGAGCAAATATCTGGCCGCAAGTCGAGTTCAAACGTGAGGTCGCTGGCCTTATCGCTGCGTGAGGCGACCTGGAACGCATCCTCCAGGAAATCATGCAGGCGCAAGCGCTGTCGCTTAATCGAGATTTCGCCCAATTCGATTTTTGTAATGCTCAATAGATTGTCGATCAGTCCCGCAAGTCGTTCGACTTCGTCGCGTATTGTGTTTGCGGCCTCAATCTGGCCCTGCGGGTCGTCGCCGTCATCGTCCAGCAGCACTTCGCTACAAAGTGACAAGGTATTGAGTGGCGTTTTTAATTCGTGAGCAACATGGGCAACGAACTCGCCTTGTTGGCGTTGCATGGCAGTTTCTTTCGAAACGTCACGGAAAACGATCAGCGTGCCGAGAGTCTCCGTCGAATCTGTCGGGGAAAACAGCGGATACGCCTTGACCGTCGACTTTCTTTTTTTGTTGCTACCGATATCGAGGCGCACGGTTTGCGACAGGTAGCTCGTTGCGGCCCGCCCGGAGCAATTCGAAATTATTTCGAGCAATTCGGAATTTTCGCACCAGTCAGCCGGGACGGAGCCCATGACCTCATCAAGTGACACACCCATTAATGAGCTAAATCGGTAGTTCGCAAAACTGACATTACCCGACTGGTCGAGAATCAGGACGGCCTCCGGGATCGCTTCCAGGACATTTTCGATCCGCGTCTTGGAGTAAGTGATCAGATTTCTTGAAGTTGTCAGCCTTTCCTTTTCACCTTCCAGATGCTCGATCCGCTGTGAGGCAAAATCGACAAGGGCATTAAAACGATCAATAAAGCTGCCGAGCTCGTTCGATATATCCATTTCGACCCGGCCAAACTGTTCGCTTTCAATCGCGGTTGAAATCCTGGCATTAGCTTCCTTCAAGGGTCGGACTTCTTTACGCACCAACAGGTAGAAGAGCGGCGTCAACAGAAAAATAATTAGCGCCAAAGTGGCAAAGAACGGCAGTTGTTTGAGGCTGATGGCCATACCGGGAAGAAAATAGCCGAGACGAAGGTAGGCGACGATAGAGCCATCAACATAAAGTGGGTTATAGAATTCGATGACATCTTTACCGTTGCTGGTTGTCACTGCGCGGTCAGACAGCCAACCGACAGGAGTCTCAGGCCAGTCCATTGAAGGCACGGTTACGCCGGGCGTTGAGGTGACTGCCACCGGCATGTTTTCGGCACCGACAATGGCGACATAGGCTAAATTTGGATCATTCTGACTGTGGAAGATGGTGCTCAGCAGGCTGTGCTGGTCGGTCGTCGGCACGAGCTGTGCGTACGGCATGCCTGACAAAAGACGTGTCAGGCTGATTCCCTGCGTGCGAATCTGCGTTTCCTGGGTCTCTTTCTCATGCCACAGCAGTGTTGCGACGATCAACGCGATTGCGGCCAGCGACGCCACGACCATGGCTAGCCCGAGGCGATCACTGCCTTGTGATCGTAAATTATTGATCGTTAACATTTTTTGTCGAATCTATCGAAGACCAGAAAGAATGTTTCAGAATATGTCACAAAGCATCCCGACGGTTCCGTGACGCAGGTCAAAAATGTACCGATCGCGCGATATTTGGCACGGGTATTGGATATTGGGGACATTCTGCTTTTATGCGCGAAAGGCGCATAAAAGCAGAATGTCCCCAATAGTTCCGCTACTTGCAGGAAGTGGGCAGGTACACGTTTTTGATCACGCCACCGCTTGCGCAGGTCCAGCTTACGCTGCCGTCATTATTCACGGCTGTCAGCGTGACCGTTTCACCACTGATTTGCGTATTTGCGCGGTTGCCAAACTGGATCGAAATCACAGCACCACTGACAGATATTGAAGTGACGTATGCGCCGGAGTAGTCGGTTGCGACTTCCATTGCAGCATCACTGTTGTCGGTGGGAAACGTACCGTTGTCGTATACGAACGTCGCAACAGCATTCTTGGCCGGTCCGGACAACTCCAAACCTTCAGAAACCTGGGCGCGAATTGTGTAGCTTTGATAAGCCGGTAAAGCGATCGATGCCAATATCCCGATGATGGCAACGACAATCATCAATTCAATCAGCGTGAATCCCTTAGTGTTTCTATGCATGTCCAGCCCCTTGGCGGTAGGCGACATTTGCGCCCTAAATTCGACTGTCACTTTAGAACTGCATCACAGCACTTACGTTGAATCGGATCACACTTCCGCAGGCCTTGAACCGGGTGAGATTATGTAAAAACGAACTGCCCCGCCCCTGGCCGTCAAATCGTGTTCCAATTGGGTGCGGCTCCCTGAATAACTAAAAGAAGACTCCATGCTCGCATTCATAAGGCACAACTTCCGTTGGATCGCGGGTGGATTCACGCTCACGTACTTTTCCAGCTTTGGACAAACGTATTTCATATCCGCGTCTGTTTCAGAATGGCAAGCCGCATTTGGCTTGAGCCACGGCGAATTTGGACGCCTCTATATGTTCGCTACGCTGGCCAGCGCACTTTGTCTTCCCATTGTTGGCAGGTTGGTGGACCTCGTGCAGCCCCATCGCATGACAGCCGCGGTGGCGTTTATT
>JAOTUU010000299.1 GCA_029863705.1 Gammaproteobacteria bacterium | reverse complement strand
AGGTTGGGCTACGTTACGGACTTTATACAGGTTTGGTTCGGTAGCTGGGCTTTTCCGTCATTCAACGTCGCCGACGCTGCAATCAGCGTCGGCGCGGCGTTTTTGATCATCGACGCTTTGTTCTTATCGCGTTCGGGTCCAGCAGTCGGCGTCGGGCGCTGAGGTCTTGCCGCCTCGACCGTCAATATTGAAGGTCATGCACTTACCTGCTTCGGCATCGGCATTCTGGTAGGTTGCAACAGCCGTAAAGTCATTGGCATTTGCGGCCGTCACGCTTACTGAGTAAGCCTCTGAGTCAGAAATATAAGCGCCAGCCACCGGGAAACCGAGCTGCGTCATGTCCGTCGTATACGTGTTGTTTTGCAGGTAGAAGCGCTCCTGGTTCTGCGCAATCTGCAATAACGCGGCCTTGGCTTCATTGCGTTTGGCCCTGGCGACGAATTCACGATAGTTGGGGTAAGCGATTGACGCCATGATGCCGATGATGACCGTAACGATCATGAGTTCGAGCAATGTAACGCCACGCATGTGGCGATACATTTTTCGAAGCTCGGTTCTGTGATTGCCAGTCATCATTCGATTCCGTCCTGTGTCCATAATGTGCGAACCGGGTTGTTCTCAAACCCGGGGTCGAAGCATTCGACACCAACGCAACCAAGTGGCGGCTGTTTGCACGCATCACCGACACAGTTCGGCTCCGGACTCGGGAACAAGAATGTCGGTGACGGAGCAATGCCACCCTGTTGCAATTCGGTGACTCGCTCGTTATCCGCACTTGCATCCGCAACTGTGCTGATATTATCGACGATTGGATCGCCATTCAGTAGGCTTACGCGGTAGAGAAAGTTTCTTCCAACCCTGACGGAGCAGTCCTGGGCGGCAACAGTGTCTGGCGAGAAGGCAACAAAGAATATTTCATCATTGAACACGGCGGAATTTGCAAGAACCATCTGATCTGCGGGTAATGTGAATTTCCATCCCCGGTCATTCGCAGTAATAACGGCCTGCGTCGACCCGCTGACTTCGACAAAATCTGCGGCCGTGGCGACGTCATAATTGTCATACTCAAACTGCGACAGGCGACTGAACACATCTGAATCGCGGAAGGAATAGAACGCATCCGCCGCTCTTGTATCCAGCGGATGGGCTCGGTAGCCGGTGCCGATGTTGATAGCCAGGAATTGCCGGTTCTGAGCAGCATCGATGAACAGGGCCGCATCCGGCGAGTTGTATATACGGCGAGTTTCCGCATCTGTTGGAGTTCCAATACCCTCGGCACCGAGCTGTGCAACGACGCCGCCAGTGACCAATGAGGCGGCTGGTTGACCACCGAATATATCGAAACGCCACAGTTGTCCACCGACATCAGCGGCATACATCCTGTCAGCAAATCGATCGCCATCCAGATCGATGGCGCGAATTTGTGACGGAATAGCACGGCTCATACCCGCCAAACTAAGATCCGCACTCACGTCGCGCCCGGCACGCCAAAGTTCAGCACCAGACTTCAAATCGAGCATCAGGATGCCGGCTCCGGAATTATCATCGGTAGCAGGGAAGGTCGGCGTATCGTGGACCGGGTCGTAGCCTGCACCAACGATGACGACAGCACTTTCCGAATTGAGGCCGGGATCATCCAGTTTGACACGAGTCACGACCGGGCGTGACCAACTTTGACCCATTCCGGGGTACGACGCATTCCAAAGCAACTTCGGTGAGTTCTTGTCAGTGACATCCAGGGCGTAATAGGAACTTCCACCGCGCCGCAGACCAAATACCAGGTAAGCGAAATCTGTTCCTTCGATGATGCCGTTGTTATCCCTGTCGAGGAAAACCGGCACGACATCACCATCAATCCCATAGCTCTTGTAGTTCGACTCAGGATTGAACATCAATGCAGCTGCACGCGGCAGCAATTCTTTCGGTACGAATGACCAGAGTTCGATGCCCGTCGCGGCATCGATAGCGTGCAAGTAGCCGTCATTGGTCGCCGCATAAATGACGACATCTTCGTTGCCCGGGGATCCTCCGTAAACCAATGTCGCCGGTTGCGAGTGTAGCGGGTCACCCATCACATTGCGTTGCGTTGTGGCCGGATTGTTGTCCTCGTCACGTACATCAGCGCCACGCATCCAGTCCATCATTTGCTCGATGGTCGGTTCACCAGTGGCGCCGGAAAGGCCAAAGTCGCCAAGTGTAAATGAGGCAGCATTCGCCGAACTGAGCGAATTGGTGCCCGCCGTCAAATTAGAATTCCCATTGTTGGTATAGACCTTGCGCGTCAGCGGATCTAGTAGCTGATTGGCCGCGCCACCCAGCTCAACTTCCCTGCCGTCTGGGCCACCAACCGTCCAGAAACTCTTCGCCGTTTCGGCGAAAAATCCCGTCAATGGATCGACTGCCGGGGCACCGTTAGAGTCTGTAATCTCTCTAACGAGCACCGTATCACCGTTACCATCTACAACGGTTCGACTGGTCAGGCGGTATTTCTTCAGGTTGCCCGGCCAGTGAATTTTCGTTTGTGAACGAAACACACTCATGTACAAATCGTTGAGGTTCTGTGTGCGGTTGAATGCGTTGACAGCGACTGCCGGTGCAGTAAAAGCCAATTCCTGCTCGTTCGCTTCCTTGAAGATCTGCAGAAGTGCCAATGTCAGGTTTTCTACGTCATCGGCCAGGTAATAGTCACCGCCGGATACATCTGCCGCCGCCTGCAAAATGGGAAGATTGATCGTAAAGCCGATCGTATGTGTCGTAACGAATTGATCGCCTTTCTGATCGGGATTCAGATCAGGTATCGACAAGTACTCGGTGATATCGTCGAGGCAGTCGCCTTGATTCAGACCGATACACGCGGTTCGCCCGCCGAGTTTACTCGAAAAATTTGGCAGCGTCGGAGCTAACAACGGCGTATCGAAGTCATCGACGGGTTCGCCGTCGGTTAACAGGACGTTATAGTTCTTGGTGCAAACCGGGCTTTTCGGCGCCGCGTACACTTCAGGCAATGTCGATATGAGTGCGTTCGGAGCGGTCGGGTGCTCGCTGATAAGCTCGCCGTAGTGAGCAGGCCGGCCGAGCCAGTAGAGTGCCGCTTCATACATCGTTTCGGACAATGGCGTACGGCCATTGGCCGTAATGCCGTCGACAACAGCTGCAAGTGCGGCGCGATTGCTGTCCAGGTCGATCATGCCCTGAATAACAGGCCCGCCATCGCGTTCATTGAATCGCATGATGCCGATATTGGAGCTATTGATTGAATCCATCGCAATCTTAGTAGCCGTCTTCACGATATCCATGCGAGACAACAGAATTTTCTCCGGCGTCGCACGCCAATTCAGATAATTGCCGTCAAAGACGGTGTAGCTTTCCGATGCCGGGAAACTGCCCCAGGCCACTTCCCTCTCGGGATTATCTGTGTACGGATTCAGATCCGTGCCGGCCTGCGCATATCTGAGGCTGCCATCGCCATCGAAGCCCGAGTCATCCTGGCACTCAACCTGCTGTGTGTTGAATGACTGTGCAAGCGTGCGCCAGCGTTCTGCACCGGTATTGTCAGCACGGTATTGCACCATAACGCCCTGGAACAAGCCGATACCCAGGATTTGTCGCGATGCCTTCTTGCACACGAACGCTGTTTTCTCAACGAAGCGCGTGTTCCCCGGATCGCAATTCGGCAATAGGCCAGTGCGAGTCCAGTACATGTAGTCTGCATCACAGCTACCAGCGTATGCCACCGTACTGTCGTAGGGCT
>JAOTUU010000049.1 GCA_029863705.1 Gammaproteobacteria bacterium | reverse complement strand
AAGCATCGACAAATCCGGAAAAAACAGCTGTCGCAGGACACCGGCAAACAGTATGAATATCGCCGGGATCCAGACCGTTGTATTGACCCAGTACCCCCAGCTGACGCGCGAGCCCCAGCGCCCACCAAACGCATTCCTCACCCAGGCGTAAATCCCGCCTTGCTCAGGGTAGGTGCAACCCATCTCGGCACAGATCATCGCGAATGGGACGAAAAAGATCAGGCCCAGAAACAACCACCAGAACACACTTGATGAACCTATCGACGCGGCAGCCGCAAGTGTGTCGAGGAGCAAGATTGCGGACACGGTGAACAACACCATGTCCGTCTTTCGTAAGGTTTTATGCCGGACTACCTCGTTATTCATATCGCTCCTGCGTAAGCTCGTGCAGCGTGCTCAATCAGAGGCTATCATCGTTCGATTAACGATCGCTAACAGATCGAGCAATGACAACATCAACAAGCGACATTCAGCCCGGCCAGCTTCGTGATCTTCTACGGCGCGGATTCCAGGCACTGACCCAGGGTCGAATTGCCGAGGCGGGTGAATTTTGCAGACAGGCGCTGCAGCTCAAGCCCGATCTTGTGGAAGGACATTTCCTCGTCGGGCTTATTGCTTTGGAGGCCAAAGACCGGGAGACGGCATTCAAGGCTTTTGCGTCGGTCACCAAGCTGCAGCCAAATCACGCTGCGGCGTGGGCACATCTCGGGAAGCTTTTCATGGGTGACGGCCAGGTCAATCGCGCCGATGCCGCCTTGTCAGAGGCCGTGAAACAAGAGCCGGACGATCCGATTGTGCAGGACCTGATTGGATCCATCTACTCGTTGATGAGCGAGTATGGGCTCGCAAACGAGTGGTTCGAGAAAGCCGTTAGCAAGCGATCCGAGTATCCGCCTTTCATGCTCAACCTTGCCAATAACTATGTCTACGTCGGTCGGCTCCGCGAGGCGGAGAAGTTACTCGAGCAGATCGTCGCAATCCAGCCAAACAGCCCGCAAGCACACTGGTCGCTGGCCGGTACACGCAAAGCGAACGACGACAGTCATGTCGCCGCAATGCGGCAATTGCTGGACGTCGAAGGATTGCACCCGCGCGTACAAGCGTTTTACTACTATGGAATTGGCAAGGAGCTGGAGGATCTTGAGGCGTGGGACGAGGCGTTTGAGGCGTTTCGACTGGGGGCAAACGCTCGGCGGCAGACCGTCGAATACGATGAAGCCGCTGAAATCGAGATGTTTGATTTTCTCGAGGAGAACCTCGACCCGGCATGGGTCGAAGATGGCACAGGGCACGATTCGGACGCACCCATCTTCGTGCTCGGGCAGCCGAGAACCGGTACAACTTTGATCGAGCGGATCATCGGTAGCCACTCGAAGGTGCACTCGGCTGGAGAGCTGCAACAGTTCAGTCTCGCCGCTCGTCGATTAAGCAACCACAAGGATCCAAAACGGTTTTCGGTGGGGTTTTTCAAAGCGTCGATGGGAATTGATGCCCGCAAGATCGGCGCCCTGTATCTGGAGTCCAGTGAACGTATGCGTGGCAATGCGCCGAGATTTGTCGACAAGCTGCCGCAGAATTACCTGTTGATACCGATGATAATCAAGGCGTTCCCCAATGCGAAAATCGTGCACCTTACGAGAAACCCGATGGATGCCTGCTTTGCAAGCTACAAGCAGTTGTTCGCCGATGCATATCTGCATTCCTACGACCTGGGGGAAATGGCGAGACATCATTGCCGCTACCTACACCTGATGAACGTTTGGCGAGATCGTTTTCCGGGGCGGTTTTTCGATATTGCCTACGAGAAAACGGTGCAGGACCTTGAGACCAACGCACGGCAGCTTATCGAGCACCTGCAACTACCGTGGGAAGATGCTTGCTTGCGGTTTCATGAGCAGGATAAGGCCGTCTCCACCGCCAGCGCCGTACAAGTACGTGAACCCGTGCATACGCGCTCCATCGACCGATGGCGAAGATACGAGGAGCAACTCGAGCCGCTGCGCACCGAACTGCGCCAACAAGGGGTGACAAATGTCTGAGCAGGACTATCCCCTTTGCGATATTTCTCGCGCTATACTCTTTAGAGGTATATAAATAAATAACTACGACGGCCGAAGATACGGCAATTCAAACAAAGCTTTAGGGGGCTTCATGAAACTCAGAGATTCTGATCGCAAACAGTGTCGTCCGCAGCGTACTGCGCTATCGATCGCGGTATCCACTGCTTTAGTCGCCACCACCCTGGGTGCGCCTGCCAACGCCCAGGAAATTGAAGAGATCATGGTAACAGCTACCAAGCGGTCCGAGTCTTTGCAGGACGTACCGCTCGCGATCACGGCTCTTACGGGAAGCTTCATCCAGGATACGAATCTCAACGATGTGAAGGACCTCATATCTTTTACACCGGGAGTGACTGGCAACAGTCAGGACAGCTTCATCGACGCCGTCAGCATACGCGGTATTCGCACACAGGACTTCGGTGTTGGCGGCGACCCATCAGCTGCGATATTCAAGAACGAACTTTATGAAGGTCGCAACGGTGCCGCCGTCACGAGCATGTATGACATCGACCGCGCGGAGATCCTGCGTGGTCCGCAAGGATTCCTTTTCGGCCGCAATTCGATCGGCGGTGCAATCAGCGTTCACACTCGGGACGCAGATCCCGACGCCGGACTGTCCGGCTATGCAGATCTCGATGTTGGCGAGCGCGGCCACGTGGTTTTCGAGGGTGCCGTCAACGTTCCGATCAATGACTCGTTTGCGATGCGTTTCGCAGGCTATTCATCGCAGGAAGACGGTTTCGTCAAGAACTTTTTTGACCAGCGCGACTTGATCGCGCACGACAAGCAGGCGCTGCGTTGGTCGACGGCTTACGAGAAAGACAGCTTATCGATCACGACGCAGGTCGAATATGAAACCCGCGAGCAGTCGGGATCTGTCTATCGGGCAGTAGCGGAAGGCGACTATTGGGAAACTTTGGTAGGAGTGTTTGGCGATGCCATCATTCCACGGGGTACCGAGAGAGACGCTGATTCGGATCAGTCATTCGGCGATAACGACGATGCCGACATATTGACCATCGGTGCTCGCATCGACTATGACTTCGAGAACTTCACGCTGACATCGAACACCGGCTTCAAGGATCACGAGTTCTTCTACACCGAGGACTACGACGGCACGCCGCTGAATATCAATAACTACCGGCAGGATCAGGAAGGGGACTATTTCCAACAGGAGTTTCGGATCGTTTCGAATACGGACAGCCCGCTCTCATGGTATGCCGGTGCGTCCTACTACAAGGAGAACATCGACACGCTTTTCACGAACTCCGGCGACGAGGATGCCTTCTGCAACTACTACGGCAACTATTATTACCCGGGTAACGGCATCGCCGACTGCGCCTCTTACTACGATTACCTGTACCCGGGAGCCGTATGGCCGGCGAGTCCGGACGGCCTGCTGACGGAGCCCGGCCGCGTCAAGGGTGAGTACTCAGGCTTCGCGGCCTACGTCGACCTGGGTTACGCATTCAGCGAGACCTTCGACGTCAGCTTCGGCGTGCGCTATTCGAGCGACGACAAGGACTTCACGATCAACGTGCCAAATCCGGAGAGTAATCTGGGCCCCTACTGGGCGTACATCTTCAGCACCGACGGCGATATCAAGACGTCCGACGACTGGGACGATACGACCATGCGGCTCGTTGGCCGCTGGCACGTTGGCGACGGCATGGTCTTCGCCAGCTACACAGAAGGCTTCAAGTCGGGCGGCTTCGGCAGTTTCGCGCTGGTCGACTCGGACGGCGAACGGGTGACGGGCGAGGTCGATGCGAGCCAGGCGGACGGGTTCCGTGCCCGGGCGTTCGAGCCGGAGAACGTCGACTCGTTCGAGGTGGGTTACAAGGGCCGCGTATTCGGCGGCACTACCGATTTGAGCATCACCGGCTTCATTTACGACTACGAGGACCTGCAGATCAGCTTCTTCGACACGGAATCCGGCGCCAATACGGTTGAGAATGTGGGCCAGGTCGATGGCCAGGGCATTGAAGCCTCGATCACGTCGCAACTGAACGAGAACTGGAGCCTCTACCTGGGCGTTAGCTGGCTGGACACCGAGGCTGAGGGCGTGCAACAGGTTTGCGACGGCGATACGGAGGACGACTGCGAAGGCAGCAGCCTGTTCTGGGCGCCCGACTTTGCCGGCGCTGCCGTGCTGACGGCAGATTTCCAGCTCGAGAGCGGTGCCGAGATCAGCGGGAGTCTCGAGGCCTTCTGGGAAGGTGAACGCGGCGGCGGCTGGGGCGCGTTCCCGGAGACGGAGATCGATTCCTACCTGGAAGCGGCGCTGCGCGTTGACTACCACTCGAACGGCAACTGGTCGGCAGGGCTATACATCGAGAATCTGACAGATGAGTTCACCTACGACGGCCTGAATAACAACGGCGGTATCCTGCCATCGCATTTCTTCGGCCACAGGCGGCCCAGGACTGCTGGCATACGATTCGGTTACGAGTGGGAGTAGCCGCCCGGCGACTGAATGTCCTTGTCACATTAGTTTTGGTGACCGGTTGCGGCCATGCTGACGACGTGCTGTCCGTAGACAACTACAGTTGCAGTTCAGTACCGCGACCTGCAAACGCCAGCTTGCCGTTAACCACCTTTTCAGATGACTGGTTTCAGGTTTACGAAACTGCGAACGGCGTTTTTTCAATCGTCGAGCCCTATCAACTTCAGGAAACAATCTCGCACCTGATCGTCGGCAAGGATCGCGCCTTGCTTTTTGATACGGGTGTCGGCTTGTTATCCATCAAGGCCGTTGTTGAGCGAATTACGAGTTTGCCCGTAATCGTTTTGAACTCGCACACGCACTATGACCATGTCGGCGGCAACTGGGAGTTTTCGACGGTGCTGGCTATCGATTCCGATTACACGCGCAGCAACATGGAAGGCTTCGAAAACAGCCGAATCTCGGGAGATTTTTCGCCCAACGCTTTCTGCAAGGGCGCACCCCAGGGATCTGACCCTGTGTCGTTCTATACGAAGCCATGGAAGCAATCGCGGTATGTGCAGGACGGCGAAGTGCTCGATCTGGGCGGCCGTAAGCTGGAGGTGCTACACGTTCCCGGGCATACACCGGACGCTGTTGCTTTGCTCGATGCTGAGAACCGCCTGTTGTTTAGCGGAGACTCCTGGTACGACGCCAGCTTGTGGTTGTTCGTGCAGGAGACGAGCCTGACGGATTATGAAGCCAGCATTTCTCGACTGGCGGCGCTGGAAAGCGAGGTCGATTTTCTGCTTGGCGCACACAACTCGGCACGTGTTGATGCGGGTCGCTTACAAGCTGTCGTAAAAGCGTTTCACAGGATTCGCGCGGGCGATTACGCGGGAGAAGGAGACGACTACAATCGACTGGCAATTGAAATTGACGGTGTGCGGATTCTCACGACCCAGTCAGCGCTCGACGGCGAACAAGGTGACATCTCGAATGGTGGCAGCGGCCTCGACACATGGCCGGACTGAAATTCGCAGGAGATGATTTCGGAGTTATTGCGCTTCGGATGACGCACGATTGATGCGCGCGAAAACGAAATAGAACACGAGTCCGGCGGCGATCAAACCGAGCCCGAAAAGGCCCTCCGCAGGCCTGTTGACGAGCACGAACGTGATCGCCCAGCCGGTGAGCAGCAGATACAGCAGCGGTGTCAGCGGATAGCCGAATGTTCGATACGGTCGCGGCAGATCCGGTTGACGCCAGCGCAGAACGAATACGCCAAGCACTGTGACGAAGCTGTTCAACGCAAGCGTGAAGCCGGCAAATACGAGGACAGACTCGAAGCTCGACGTCAAAATGAAGATCACCGCCAGCGTCGTCTGCGTGTAGATCGCGATCGCCGGGATACCGTCACGATTAGTTCGGGCAAACAAACTCAAGCCACGAAAATCCTCGCCGAGAACCTGCAGTACCCGCGGGCCAGCGAGTGTCATCGCGCTGACTGTGGAAATAAGAAGCGCGGCGAGTACCAGCCCGGTGAAGTTGCCACCGACCTCGCCGAAGGCCGCACGAGCGGCGATGTAACCCACCTCCACCTGGCCGCGCATGGCATCTATCGGTGCGACGCTCAGGAACACGAAGTTCAACGCCACGTACAGCAGCATGACCACCAGCGTGCCAGTGAACAGAATCACGGGCAGTGTGCGCTGCGGATTCTCAAGCTCGCTACTCAGATACGTCGCGGCATTCCAACCCGTGTAAGCATAACTTACGTAGATCAGCGCCACGGCAAACTCCGGGCTGAAAAGTCGCCCGCCGTCCCCGCTAGCCGGCCGGAAACCGAGCTGCGACGGCTCACCGGCGATCGCCAGGGCCGCCACGCAAAAGACAACGATGATGCCGACCTTGAGGATGGTGAATACGAGCTGGGTGCCACCGCTGTTGCGGTGATTCGAGGCATGTACGAGACCGAGGAGGATGACCAGTCCGGCGGCGAGCGCGGGACGCAGCCATGGCCAGGCGTCGGCGTCCAGTACGGAGGTTGCGTAGGCGGCGAAGGTCATCGCCGCCAGCGCGGACGGCCCGGCGAACCCGATGGTGGCCGATACCCAGCCGGAAACGAAGCCCGCGGACGGGTGATATATGCGCGAAAGGAAATTGTACTCACCGCCTGAACGCGGCAATGCAGCACCCAGTTCCGCGTAGGTCATAGCCCCGCACAGGGCAGCAACTCCACCGACAGCCCAAAGAGCGAGTAGCGCGAAACCCGACTGGATCTCCAGCAGCTGGAATCCGAGGCTTGTGAATACCCCGGTGCCAACCATGTTTGCAACCACAACTGCTGTGACGGTAGTGAGGCGGAACGCACTTTTTCCGTCGCCTGGCATCTCTCGACTTTGCTGTCTTTCCTGCTTAAGCATCCAGGGCCAGCCGACCTCGCAGAATTTCCAGCCCGGCGTCAAAGATGGTCTTCATCGACGGGTCGGACAGATACTCTCTTAGCCTGCACATCTGCTCATTGTAGCTAACCTGCAGAGATTTGGCGGCGCTGTGCCGAACTCATCAAGCTATAGGTAAATACGGTCTGTCGAGCCGTGAAATTATTGTGTATGTTGCACCTTCGCACACTCAGGGATCTCTCGATAATGTTTCGTCTCTATTTCACTATTCTGACCGCAGCTGCAATGGTTGCTTGCGGCTCCGACCAGGAACAATCCGCGCAGCCGTTACCCGAGGTCGAGGTCGACGCCGCTGCTTCGCTGGACCCCGCCAAAGGCATAGACTGGTACGAGGGCAGCGTCGAAGAAGCATTTGCGGCGGCCAAAGAGTCCGGGAAACCAATTTACCTCTATTGGGGTGCAGTCTGGTGCCCACCATGCCACGCGATCAGCGCGACCATATTCACGAGCCCCGAGTTTCTTGAGCGCTCGAAGTTGTTTATTCCTGTGTACCTGGACGGCGATACCGACAATGCGCAGGCATACGGTGAGAAATTCGGTGTGCGCGGCTACCCGACGATGATCGTTTTCGATTCAGAGGGCGTCGAATTAACGCGAATTCCGGGCGGCATCGACTTGCAAGCCTATGCAAATGTCCTGGATCTGACACTGAACCATGCTTCATCAGCAAGCGATGTGGTCGCCGCTCTTGCAGCGGGAGCCGATTCCCTCGCTCCAGCCGACTGCACGCTTTTGGCGTACTACTCCTGGGGTCAGGACACGACCATTTTGGGCGATGCTGATGCCACCGAGACATTCCGCAGCATGTATGAGGCGTGTCCTGCCGATATGGCGGTGGAGCGCTCAATCCTCTATTTCGGCTGGCTCGACAAGGCGATAGCTGCTGCCAGTGCGGAAGAGGACGCCGTGCCGCTGAGTGATGCGCAAAAAGCTGAGGCATTGCTACATGTTGAAGCGCTACTTGCCGATGATGATTTGATCGGCGCCAACATCTTCACGGTACTGTTTTCCGGCGTTGACTACGTCAAAGCGTTGACCGACGCAGATAGCGATAAGCGTAACGAGTTGATGGCCGAGTATGACAAGGCCTTCGACCGCATCGCGGCCAATGAGTCTGTTTACAAGCGGGAGCGCATCTACACCCTTGTCGGCAAAATCGGATTTGAACGCATTGATGATGAGGAAGCGGAGTTGTCATCACAATTGCAGGGCGAAATTCGAGACATGGTGCAGTGGGCGGATGCAACGACGCCAAGCGTTTACGAGCGCCAGCCAATTATCAACGCGCTCGGCAATGTACTGGACGATGCCGGAATGGATGATGATGCGAAGAAGTTGTTACTTGCAGAATTAGAAATATCGAAGACGCCGTACTACTTCATGGTTAGCATTGCCGACATAGAGCAGCGAGCCGGCAATGTCGACGTCGCCGTCGATTGGCTGAAACAGGCCTACGATTCGACCACGGGGTCGGCCACACGCTTTCAGTGGGGCTACTACTATTTGAACGGTCTTCTGGAAATGACGCCGGAAGATACGCAACTCATACACGACACAACTGTAGGTCTTATCAGCGAGCTGCAGAACTCGGGCGGCTTGTATCAACGACCGAAGGCGCAGCTAGGCAGGCTGGAGAATAATCTCATCACGTGGAGCGAGGAAAATGACCGTGCTGCAGAGCTCGCGGAGATTCGCAGCTCAGTGGAGGCGGTTTGTGCTTCAGCGTCTCATCAGGATGAGTCACGCGCGACCTGTGATGCGTTCCTGAAAGCGTCCTGATCCTTTGGCATTTCGGCACCAAGCCGGTACGCTTACGACACCGTCGAAGCCTATGAGTGCCTAAATTGTCCATTTACAGCGAATTGAAGCGCCGCAATGTATTCCGCGTGGCGGCCGGATACGTGGTTTTGTCGTGGGTATTGCTGCAGGTCGCCGACGTGCTGATGGACACGATCGGCTTGCCCGACGTATGGGGCAAAGCAGTCCTTGGTCTGCTCGTGATCGGATTCCCGCCGGTGCTGATTTTTTCCTGGATCTACGAGATGACGCCGGAAGGCATCAAGCGCGAAAAGGAAATCGCTGCCGACGCGTCGATCACCTCGCACACTGCGAAGAAACTCAATATTACGGTCATCGTGTTACTTGTTATCGCCATCGGTATTTTCGCAATCGACAAGTTCACCGGCACGCCTGTCACCTCATCGGAACCGGTCGCTGTGACCGCGCCATCAGCTGACGCAGTTCCCGTCGTAGCCGTACTGCCATTGCAGGCATTTTCGACCGAAGAAGAAGGCATCTTTCTCGCGTCCGGGCTGCATGACGACCTGCTCACGCGGCTCGCCCGCTTGCAGTCATTCAAAGTCATCTCACGTACGTCGGTCATGGAATACGCAGACACGACCAAGAACCTTCGCGAAATCGGCGCCGAACTGGGCGCAAGTTACATCCTCGAGGGAGGGCTGCAGGCGATCGGTGGCAATGTGCGTATCAATGCACAGTTAATTGACGCCACAACCGACGAGCATCTTTGGGCGCAGACCTACAACCGTGCATTGACGACCGCGAATCTGTTCGACGTGCAAGCTGACATTGCCGGTGCCATCGCCGGAGCGCTGCATGCAACACTGAGTCCACAGGAGCTCGAGCAGCTCAGTGACGTTCCGACAGAAAATCTCAAGGCATACGAAGCGTTTCTTCGTGGCCACGATCTCCAAGGGGCGCTGACGATGCCCGGTCTTCACGGAGCTGTCGCCGCCCAACGAGAGGCCACCGAACTCGACCCAGAGTTCGGAGAAGCCTGGGCCGCACTCTCGACCGCGCTCATTCGCCAGTACTGGGAAGAAGGTGCGGAAGATGGGGCATCACCGAATGAAGCGCTGGTGGCAGAATCGAAACATGCCCTCGAACGCGCGCAACAGCTGGATCCGGACACGGCATCGACGTTCGTGGCGGAGTCTTATTTTCATTACTACGGGTTTCGCGATTACTCATCCGCACTGATTGCGCTCGGCGGGGCTGATGCGATCGCACCCAATGACGTTCGCGTGATCTCAACTCGCGGTTACCTGTTGCGGCGCCTAGGCCGTTTGAGCGAATCATCTGATGCATTGCTAAGGGCGATGGAATTGAATCCAAACGGTCCATCACTTCACCGGGAAACGATTGATACGCTTAGGGGTGCCGGTCGCTGTGAAGAGGTTCGTGCGTTGATCGCAGACAGTCTGCGACGTTTCCCGGACGATGATGGCATCAACGCAGTCGTTGCTTACGCAATCACTGCTTGCGACCGGGACACCAAGGCTGCGGTTGAGTATGCCCTCAAAGTTGACGTATCAACTCTGCAGCACCTTCAGGGAGTGACCCGTCTATTGATATTCGATCGTCGCTACGAAACGGCAATCGAGAAACTGAAAGGTGCCAGAGATAGCTGGGTACAACGGCCAACAGTACGCTTGGTGATAGACAACTACCTGACCTGGCTGTACCGGGAAACCGGACAGCCGGCACTGGCTGAGCAGGCCGTGCAGAGCGCGAGAAACAATGCCGAGCAGATTTCGGACAACGGCCTTACCTCACTGGTGCAGTTGATGATGCTCGAAGCATTGCAGGGCAATGCGGACGAGACTCGCAAATTCGGCAGACAAGCGATGGCTGCGATGCCCGACGACGCCTGGCGCAACACGGACTTCATGTATCAGATCGGCAAAACATATGCGCTTGCCGGGTTAGCCGATGAGTCGTTCTCTGTTCTGGAAGGCATTCGCTACGATCACAGCTACGACACTTTGTCGCGCATGTACCTGGACCCTTTAGTCGACAACTTGCGGGACGACCCTCGGTTTCAGCAAATCCTGGATAACGGTGAGGCCGAGGTCGCGGCGGCTCTGTCGGCCGTGAGAAAAGAGACGTCCTAGCAATTCCGGCGCTATGGCGTCCCGGGGGGCTCTAATGCGATTAGGCCGTCGGTCTCGCTAAGATCAGAGTTCCCGTAATGCCTGTGCAACAGGCAGCCGCGCGGCACGAATTGCCGGGAACAGTCCACCAAGAGCACCGATTATCAGTGCGGCATACAGCCCGTCGATAAGCAGATCACCTGTCACTGCAAAATCGAATACGACCTGACTAAAGCTGGCACCGTTCAGGGTCGACACCTGGAAGCCGTTAAATGCGAGATACGCGATCGCGCCGCCCAAAGCACCGCCGACAAGAGCGAGAATCGTTGATTCGATCATTGTAGAGAACAGGATCGATATCGGGCCGAACCCCAACGCTCGAAGTGTCGCGATCTCCTTGCCACGCACCGAGACTGATGAGTACATCGAATTCAATGCGCCGAAGACGGCGCCGATCGCCATCAATATCGTCAGGGGATAGCCAATGAGCTTGATGAACTCACTCAGCGGTTCCGCTTGACCCGAGTAGTACTCTTTTTCCGTCAGCACGTCCGCACTGATCCGCGGATCTTCCTCCAGCGCGGTTTCAAGAACATCGAGGCTGTCCTTGCTTTGCAGTTTGACCCGCACCGATTGAAACGAATTGCCGCGTCGATAAGCACCCTGCAGTACGCGAACGTCCGTCCACAACTCGGACTCCGATACGCTGCCGCCTGCTTCAAATGCTCCGACGACGTCCCACTCCGACTGGCCAAATCGAATTTTCGAGCCTGTATCCAGCCCGGCGAACTCCTGCTGCGCTGAGCGACCAACGATGATCTCGTTTTTGCCGGTCTCGAACATGCGGCCTTCTACTACGGCCACGTTTTTGCGCACGTCGAATGCTCCCAGTTGAACGCCTCGAAACGGCACGTTGGCATCCGTGTTGCTGGACTTCTTTTTGACATCCACAACAACATACAATTCTGCTGACATGACAGTTGCATCACCGTCCTTTAGCACGCCAGGCGCATCGGCAATGATCAGTGTCTGATCGTTGGAAAGCCCGCTGTTAAGTTCCGACGTCGAACCGCTGCGCATGATGATTGCCGTGTCTTCAGAGCCGGCGGAGATCATCGTTCGTTCGAAGCCTTTCGCCATCGACAATACTGCGGCAAATACCAAAACGACGGCCGCAACGCCGATCACCGCAACGATCGATGATCCAACTCGTTGCGGCAGGTTACGAAGATTGAGCCAGGTCACTGCAAGTATTTGGTTTAGACCACGCATCGCGCTCTCCTAGGCTCTTGCGAGCGCGTCAATTATCGACAAACGCATCGCCTTGAGGGCTGGAAATATGCCGGCGAGCACTCCCGCAGCAAGCATCATTGCGACAGCGCCTGCGATCGCCGTTGTCGACAGGAAAACGCCTGGCAGAAACGCGGCCATTTGCTGGGCGATTCCCTGGATGAGAACCCAGCCGAGTCCGAGACCGAGCAAGCCACCCATCAGCATAATCAAAATAGACTCGGACAGTACGATTCCCAACACAGAAAGGTCGCTGAAACCGAGCGTTTTCAAAACAGCAAGTTCGGAGATGCGCTCGCGAACGGACTGCGACATCGTGTTACCGGACACCAATAACAATGTGAAAAATACGGCGCCGAGTATCATAGTCACTATTAATGCAATGTTGCCATACTGCTTCATAAACGACTGTGCGAAAGCTGCCTCGGTGCTGGTCTTCGTCTCATTCGGTGAATTTGCAAACTGCAGGTCGATCGCGTTCGCCACTTGTATAGGATCCGCACCGCTGGCAACACGCAATATGTACCAGCCGACCGTACCTTTGGCGAACGCCCTGGTCTCTTCAAAATAGTCATGTTGAAACAACAAAAGGGCCGTGCTGCCGCGTGGGTCATCGCTCGAAAAAATACCTTCGAGATCAAATTCCCAGGTGCGACCGCCATCGGCTTTAGTCCAGATCGTGGCCTGGATCGGAATGCGGTCACCGACTTGCCAGCCATACGTCGTCGCAAGTTCCTGACCGACGATAGCACCGGTTCGGTTACGCTTGAACGCTTCCAACTGCTCATCAGGGATGTTGAATTCAGGGTACATGTCGACGTAAGCCTGTGGGTCCACCGGAAACTGTCCGAACTGATTACGCGGCTCCTGATAAAAGCCACCGAACCAGCTCGCATATGTAACCGACTGCACTCCTTCGACCGACGCGATCCGGTTCAGGTAGCTCATCGGCAGGGGGTTAATCAGCGAGACTTTGTGAATGACGATCAGCCGCTGCGCGTCGGCAACGTCGACGCCACCGCGAAAGGCATAACCAATCGCCGACAGCAGCGCGAAAAGCAGAAACGCGACAAAGACTGACAAGATCGTCAGTGACGTACGTATCTTCTTGCGCCACGCGTTCTTCCAGATAAGGCGAAAGTACTTCATGCCGCTTCCTTCGCCTCGAGCGTGCCCTTGTCACAATGCAATGTCCGGTTGGCAAATTCGGCAGCCACGGCGTCATGCGTAACCATGACGATAGTTTTACCATGCTCACGATTAAGGACCTGCAACAGGCGGAGAATTTCATCAGCCGTAACCCGGTCAAGATCACCCGTAGGCTCGTCGCAGAGCAGCAATGACGGATCCGAGACGATAGCTCGTGCTATAGCGACTCGCTGTTCCTGGCCACCTGATAATTCACGCGGATAATGTTTCGCGCGATCGGCAAGCCCGACGATGTCCAATGCGATCGCTGCGCGCCTGGCGCGCTCCTTGGCACTGAAGCTCGTCAACAGCAGTGGCAGCTCGACATTTCTATGTGCCGTTAACACCGGCAGCAGATTGTAGAACTGGAATATGAAGCCGACATGGGTTGAACGCCACGCAGACAGCTGGCTATTCGACATGGAGGACAATTCGGCACCACCTACAGTCACTGTGCCAGCCGTTGGCTTGTCCAGTCCACCCAGCAGGTTCAGCAGCGTTGTCTTGCCAGAACCGGAAGGCCCCATGATGGCGATGAAATCGCCCTTCGGGATCTCGACGTTAAGCTCATGGAGCACCTCGACCCTTTCCTTGCCCTTCTGGTAGACGCGGCTAACGCCATCAAGTCGAGCCAGAATTTCAGACATCGCCTGCTCCTTCTAATTGGTTTTAATCGATTGCCCCGCAAGCAACGGTGCGTCAGACGAACGCACGATTGTATCGCCAAGATTCAGGCCATTCACGACCATGACCTGCGCGCGATCCCTTTGCCCGCTGATTTCCACCGGGCGTTTCTCGACTATATCGTCACGCACCAGCCAAACGTAGTCGCCGCCGGTATCAGCGCGCAATGCCTCCCTGGCAATCACTACGCCCTGGATGTCCTGCGTTGTGTCTGCCGGCTTCGTGGCGCCGAGAAATGCGACCTTTACGCCCATATCACGAAACACTCGCTCATCGCGCTCGAGAAAACCAATACGTACCTTCACGGTCGCTTTCTGCCGATCGGCCGTCGGCACGATCGCGATAACTTCGGCGGGTATATGCCAATCGGCATACGCGTCGAGGGTCGCGGACACGGACTGACCAGCTTTTACTCTTTGTATATACGCCTCATTGACATCGACCTCGATCTCGAGCGAATCCGTATCGATAATCGTGCAAATGCCAGTACGTGTGAAGCCGCCTCCCGCCGAAATTGGCGAGATCATTTCTCCGGGCTGCGCATTCTTGGACACGACCATGCCGGCGAACGGCGCCTTGATGGTCATGTTCGACAATGAATCCTCGGCAAGCTCGGTATTGCGCTCCGCAACCTTCACGTTCTCGCGACCTGTTTCGAGCCTGGCGGCGAGCTGATCGTAGGTAGCCTCTGCCGTGTCAAGGCTGGACTGACTGGTCAGGTTGCGTCCGGCGAGATCGCGAAACCTGTCTCGTTCAAGACGGGCGATGCGCAGCTGCGCTTCGATCTCGTCCAGCGCAGCGCGTGCCGATTCAGTTTGCGCCCTGGCGAGCGACAACTGCGCCTGCTGGGTCGTATCGTCAAGCCTGGCTACAACCTGGTTTTTTTCGACGCGCATGCCCTCCTCGACAAGAACCTCTACGACCTTGCCGGTAATTTTCGACGAGACGGTCGCTTGGCGTCGCGCAACGACATAGCCGGACGCGTCCAGCACGCTGTTGGCCGAGGCTGCGCTTGGCGGCCTGCGTGCAATATCCGTTTCTACAAGTACGGCAGCAGATCCCGGGCTGAAGAAAAACCACCAAACTACCGCCGCAGCAAGAATGGCAAGCAACGCCACAGGCAAGAGCTTGCCACGCCCAGCCGCAGCAGGCGCGCTTCGGTCAATTTTGAGCTGGCTAATTCTCTCCGAAGGATCCGCCATTTTCTGTCCCGATGCATGCTCCACAGCGATGTTGCAAAAGTATGACACGACCGGAGCCAAGCGCACAGCGCCGAAGTTGCAACAACCTCAGCGTGGCACTGTAGCTGCAGATATTAATGAACGCCGCCGTAAAGACACCGATGCCATCGTCATACCGCCGGCAGCCAGGAGACAGTACAGGCCGAAAAATATCATCTGCGCCGGCAGACCCATGCCTCGATCGATCAAAGTACCTGTCAGGCCCGGCCCGGCGGCCGTTGCCAGAACCGCAGCCGCGACAGTAACTGAGCGTACAGCGCCGAGATTGGCAAGGCCGTAGATTTCCGGCCAAAGCGAGCCGAAGAGCGTGGATGATATGCCGTAACTGATTCCGAGTAGCACCATCGCGATAAACAACGTTATTTCCGGTCCGCTATAAGCCAACGCGAAACAGGCAGCCGATAGTGGCAGCAGAAAGAACGGCAAAACCGACGTTGCCCCGAACCGATCAATCGCTGCACCGACAAGCAACGCGAAGCCGACGGTGGTCAACGCCATGACCAGTAACGACGAAGCAAACAGTTGTGGCGGCCAATTATTCAGCGCAGTCAGATAATTCTGATGATAGAAGATCGTTGTGCCAATGAACGCGGGTGCCAGAACGCCGCTGAGAAGTACCCAGAATGTTGGATCCCTCAAGACTTCCTGACGTGTCCAGCTGCGCACTTCAGGCGACGTCCTTCCCTCCGTTGACAACTGCCCATGGGGCACACGCGGGCTGCGGTAACACCAATAAGCGAAGGGCAAACCAATAACAAGCAACGCGACGGCCGCGGCGATCCAACCGGCACGGTATCCGTAGGCGATCGTAAGCGCTGCAAACGCCAACGGGATCGTGGCCTCGCCTCCCTGGTGGCCGAGCACGACAAGCGATACTGCCCTGCCCCTCTCGGCAACAAACCATCGCCCGGTCGTGGTTAATGCTATGTGTGTCATCATGCCCTGGCCGAACAGCCGCAACACAAACACGGCGATGA
>JAOTUU010000298.1 GCA_029863705.1 Gammaproteobacteria bacterium | reverse complement strand
AAGGTATAGGTTCCATGACCTTTTGGCTCATCGCGGACCCACTCACCGGTGACAACTCCTCCATTGGCGCGCGTAAGCACTCCCTGGCCGTGTCGTTTGCCATTCTTCCACTCGCCGAGGTAGTTTGAGCCATCGGCATAGGTCATGTGCCCATGACCGTTTTCGCAATCACCCTCGATACAGCTGGCAAACGCTGTGTTAGCGGACAATAGAATTAGCAAAAAAGCGGCATTCTTGTTCATTTCCATTAATACTCCGATATCAGCGAACGAGGCTACAGGACTCATTTCGGCCCAAACAAGCTAAAGCCGAGTGTTGTTTCGATAGTGGACAATTACTATATCCAGTTCCGCGGTGGGAAAGTTGTCAGGTCAATCTGTTTCACTGGCTGTGTCCCAGACATACACATGTCATGTCCATTATTGAGACAGAGCTGTCATTTCGTTTGTTCATTTAGAACGGATCGTTTTAGCCTAAGCAACAGGAATATTGCTTGGTAACAGACCTCACCAGGTAAGCCGATCTGAAAAGAGGAGTCGTCAGAATGTCATTAAGTTGCCGAGTAACTATCGCTTCTGCGCGTGTTTTGTTAGTCGTCGTAGGAATTTCCGGGTTTGGTTGTGCGGCGAACGGGATAGATGGCACCGCGATTCCGTCAGGGAATGCCGGTGCGGATCAATCGAACGTCACGGCCAGTGAACCGAACCCCGCGGAACGAGGTCGTAAACTTGCCGAAGTAAACTGCGTTCCGTGCCACGGACCGGGATTTCTGCCGACCTTCCAGAAGTCCAGGTCAGAATGGTTGGAGACGACTGACAGGATGTTAAGTCAGTACGGTGGAATGATGGACGGGGGCGCTTCGGCTCTGACGATGACACCGGAGGAAAGAGATATCCTGGCGGACTATCTGGTCGGCGATTAAGAAACCAGGTGCTTAACAGGTAATCGTCGTCGGTTCGATCGGCGCCTCTGGCAGGCTTGATGATGTCAGCTAAAGTTTCTGACACATAGGATGTCGGATGACGAACACGATTCGACACAGACCATTCTTTGTTCTTGTGTACCTGTTGGCCGTACCTGTATTTGCGGCCAATGAGGCAGGCGAGCGCAAGATATTTTCAATAACGCGTACGGACTCACCGCCAACGGTTGATGGCCGGCTTGATGACCCGGCATGGCTTCACGCCACGATCGTGGATGATTTTCACCAACAGACGCCAAATTATCGTGAAGATGCCACTGAGAAGACGGTGGTACGGCTTCTCTATGACGATGATTACCTGTATGTCGGCGCGGATCTTCGTGATCGCGAACCTGACAAAGTGGTAGCAACGCAACTCATTCAGGGGCGGAACTTCAACGCCGATGACCGTTTCCTGATAGCGATTGACAGCTTCAACAGCAAACGCAATGACTATCTTTTCGAGGTCAATCCGAACGGCATGCGCAGCGAGGTTCTGCGAGAAACGAACTCACGGTTTATCGCGGACTGGGTAACGATCTGGGAAGCCGAATCTGCGATGAATGAACACGGTTGGGCGACCGAAATTGCGATTCCGTTCAAGTCGATTTCCTTCGATCCCAATTTGGACTTGTGGGGCGTCAATTTCGCCCGCTGGATTATTCGCAAACAGGAGTTCGACCTGTGGTCGTCCAATGAACGCCTCTGGTGGGCTGCCGACAGCGGGGAAATGAGCGGGATCAGCGGGATTCAGCAGGGCCTGGGCCTTGACATCATTCCTTCTGTCAACCTAATTCAAAGCGAGGATTTCAATATAGACAGTGATGAACTGACGGTTGAGCCGTCGCTGGACGTGCTATACAAAATTACGCCATCGCTCAGTGCGACGCTAACACTCAACACGGATTTTTCGGCCGCCGAAGTTGATCAACAGCAGGTTGCTCTTGACCGCTTTTCTCTTTTCTTTCCCGAAAAACGCGATTTTTTTCTGCAAGATGCAGGCATATTCGAGTTTGGCAATCTGAATGCGAATGGCCGGCCGTTCTTTTCACGTCGAATTGGTCTGAGTGCTGACGGGATGCCAATCGACATTGACGTTGGTGGCAAACTCACCGGTCGATCCGGTGCTCTTAGTATCGGGGTGTTGGGTGTTCATCAGGAAGCCTATAAGGACGTCACGGCAAAAGACTTATTTGTAGGACGCGTTGCCGCAAACGTGCTGAGTGAGTCCTCGGTCGGCGTGATAGTGACCAGCGGCGATCCGACGTCAAACGACTCTAACACACTGGTTGGTACTGATTTTCTATACCGAAACAGTGATGGCCCGTTCGGCCAGATCGTACTCGGCCAGGTCTGGTATCAACAGTCAGATTCGCCGGGACTGAATGGCGAGAACCGGGCGTATGGCGGAGTATTTCAGGTACCGAACGACCGACTGAACGTATCTTTGGGGGCGATGGAGATTCAGGAAAATTTCACGCCGGCACTGGGTTTCGTCAATCGAAGCGGAATTCGCCAGTTGGATTCCACCATTCGATACCGTACGCGGCCGCAGACAGGGCGCTGGCGCGAGATCGACAACCAGATTCAAGCGACGTTGGTTACAGACATTACTGGAAAAGTGCTTTCACGGTCGACTCGAATTCGTCCGCTGAGCCTCTTGACGCAAACCGGTGACCTCGTGTTTATCGAGTGGCAGCAGAACCGGGAGCGCGTTCTCAATGAATTCCCACTGTTTGGTCGTCTTCCGGTACCGGCAGCGGACTACGAATTCGACCGCTATCGCATCGAGTTTTCGTCAGGTACGCAACGGCCAATCAGCGTCGTGCTGGCATTCGAGGACGGCGAGTTCTTCGGTGGCAACCGCCGTCAGACATTTGTTGATTTCGAGTGGCGCCAGTCCGCTCATTTTTTTCTGGGCCTCGGTTTCACCGAGAATACTGTCGAGTTGCCGAATGGAAGATTTACCTCGCACCTTGGCAGGTTGCGGACCGATATTGCGTTCAATGCGCGCTGGTCATGGAGCAATCTAATACAGTACGATAACGTCGCCGAAGTAGTTGGTGTCAGCAGCCGACTACGCTACGAACCTGTTGCGGGTCGAGAGATGTTGTTGGTGCTGAATCACGGATCAAGTATCGAAAATGACAACAATCTGTTCAGTACAAATCAGGAGATTGTGCTGAAGGCTTCTTATACGTTTCGCTATTAGTCCGCCCGGTGTCCACTATTGAGACGGTGGGTAAATTAAGTTGGATGGCATACAAAGTGAGAATAACCTTTGGCGGTGCGGCCACGCGCGGTCTGCTGTTTGTTGTTGATACCGTTACTGCGCCGTCGTTCATTAACTTGATGATATTCAACTAGGGCGAATTCAGGTGGGGCATTAGAAGTGATAAATATTCCAAAAGCATCCTCAGTCATCCTTATTAGTACACTCAGCTTGCTGGGACTGATTTTGCCGGCAAGCGCTGATCAAATTGCGGGCTATGGTCAGCTGTCGGGCAACGTGACCGGCTCGGAGCCGGGCGTTTTGCCGGTAGTGTACGCCTACAATACGGACAAGGACGTTGCCTACACTGTGTATGTCGTGAACGGCAAGTACCACGCGGTAAATCTCATACCGGGTCCATACGATGTCACGATACGCGCCGCGGTGGATCAACTGGAAGGCTTCACGCCGGAGACGGTCAAGCGCGATGTTGCGGCAGACGCACATGTCAAAGCCGACTTTTCGTTGAAGAACGTTGGGCCTGTGCCGAACTATGTCAACGGCCTCCCGTACGAGGCCTGTAC